>JAZODL010000215.1:0-4323 GCA_045596945.1 Candidatus Methanomethylophilaceae archaeon
CGAACCAGCGTCCCATCTTCCCGTAGCCTCCGATGACGGCTATGTGTCTCGATGCGGCATCGACCCTCGGGAGCGCAGCTTGGGCCTCGATGGACTCCTGCATGAGTATCTTGCATATCGTCTCGGCGCAGACGGGGTTCATCCCGTTCTCCAACGCGAACCCCCTGTACCTGTCTATGACCCTGTTCTCGACCTCGATGTTCCTGACTGCGGAGTTGGTCCCGACCTTGTTCCTGCCGACCTCCTTCGCCAGCTCCAGTCTCCTCTTGGTGAGTTCCAGTATCTGGAGGTCCGTCCTCCTGATCTCCTCTCTGATCTGATCCAGTTCCATTAGAATCCCCTCA
Source organism: Candidatus Methanomethylophilaceae archaeon (assembly GCA_045596945.1). Classification (GTDB taxonomy): domain Archaea; phylum Thermoplasmatota; class Thermoplasmata; order Methanomassiliicoccales; family Methanomethylophilaceae; genus Methanoprimaticola. The sequence continues at coordinate 345 of JAZODL010000215.1, forward strand.
TCATCTGATCCGCGACGGTGAGTGCGGCCATGGCCTCCACGACCGCGACCGCACGTGGCACTATGCACGGGTCGTGCCTCCCCTCCACCGATACCGTATCATCCATCTCGGTGGAGAGGTTGATGGTATCCTGTTGCACGGCTATCGACGGGGTTGGTTTGAACACGGTCCTGAAGACGACCGGCGCCCCGTCGCACATCCCGCCCACTATGCCGCCCATGTGGTTGCTCCTCGTGACGATGCGTCCCTCCTCGAAGCGGTATCCGTCGTTGCTCTGGGATCCGCGCATGGATGCGAGGGCGAAACCATCCCCGAACTCCACACCCTTGCATGCGGGTATGCCGAACATGGCCTTGGCGAGTTCCGCATCGAGCGCCTCGAACCAGATCCCCCCGAAACCGATGGGGAGTCCCGATACCACGCATTCCACGGTTCCACCAACGCTGTCCCCGTCGGATCCCGCATCCTCGATGACGTGCCTCATCGCATCGTCGAGTTCGGGCGTGCAGGCGCGCGTAGCGTTGGAACGTGATGCACGTGCCCATGACATGTCACGGGGTTCCGTGTCGGCGACCCCGCCGATGGACCTGGAGAACGCATCGACGCTTATGCCGAACGTCCCGATGTACTGTTTGGCGATGGCACCGGCCGCCACGATGGCTGCCGTGAGCCTTCCGGAAAACTGTCCGCTTCCGCGAAGGTCGTGGTCGGGGAACTTCAGGAGAGCTGGCAGATCCGCGTGCCCGGGACGGGGGGTGTCGTAGAACCTCATGTACTTGGATCCATCCGTGTTCCCATTCTCGATGATCATGAGTATCGGGCTGCCGTCGGTACGGCCGTCCGTGATGCCCTGTTCGAAGCGGACCTCGTCCGCCTCCCTGCGGGGTGTGCCTATGCGCCCCACGGGTTTCCTCAGACGCATCTCCTCCGCCACCATGTCGGTGTCGATCGGGAACCCCTCGGGCATACCGTCGAGGATGCCGCCCACGCAGGGCCCGTGGCTCTTTCCGAAGAGAGTGAATCTCAGCTTCCCCCCGGTCGTGAACATCAGATCACCTCCACGACCATACCCAGGTGCTTCATGTGGTCCGGGAAGTCCGGGTACGAGACGGCACAGCACTCGGCATCGTCCATTGTCACGGGGCCGTCGCATATGAGGGACGCCACCGCTGCGGACATCATGATGCGGTGGTCCCCGCGGTGCTCTATCCTGCCCCCGATGAGCGAGGGTCTTCCCCTGATTATGCACCCGTCATCAGTGGCCACCGCATCGCCACCGATCGCGTTGATCATGTTGACCACCGTCTCGATCCTGTTGCTCTCCTTGAATTTGAGCTGGGGGGCACCGTACAGGGTGCTGGTCCCCTCGGCGGTGCTCAACAGCACCGCCACGATCGGGAACAGGTCCGGAACCTCCCCCATGTCTATGTCGCATGCCGAGAGCCCCTTCCTGGAGACGGTGACCGTCCCCCCGTCCACACGGACCTCCGCACCCGCCATGCGCACGATGTCCAGAATCCTCTTGTCGCCCTGCGGGTCGTTCAGATCCATGCCCTCAACCGTCACCTCTCCCCCTATCGCACCAGCGACCAGGGGGAATGCGGCGGAGGAGAAGTCGGATGGGACGTTGTAGTCGTACGGTGTGTATCCCGTGCCACCCCTGATGTGGAATCTGTTCCCGTCCCTCCGCACGTCCGCACCGAACAGACCCATCATATGGGCGGTGACATCCAGATACGGTGCCGACACCATGTTCCCGTCGACGATGATCTCGCTGTCGTTGCGGAGCATGGGGCCGGTCATCAGCAACGAGGTGATGTACTGCGAGCTCACGCCCCCGTCAATGTGGACCGTCCCCCCTCCGTTGGGTCCCCTGATGGTCACCGGGGGCAGACCGTTGTCCGATGTGCAGACGGTTCCCGTCTGGGCAAGGGCGTCCAGGAGGGGGCCCATCGGCCTCTTCCTGAGTGATGCGTCCCCCGTTATGGTCACATCCTCCCCGAACATGGAGCACAGCCCGGCGAATATGCGCATGGTGGTCCCGGAGTTGTCAGCATCCACCGTGTCCGCAGGGGCGTGGAGCTCCCCGCCGTCCACGGTGACCGTGTCACCGTCTATGGTGATGGCGGCACCCATGGCTGTGCACGCACCCAGCGTGGCGCGGGTGTCGTCGGACATCAGTGCATTTCCCACCACGGACCTCCCCGAGGCCATCGAGGCCAGGAAGAACGCCCTGTGCGTGTGGCTCTTGGACGGTGGCGGCAGCACCCTGCCCTTGACGCTCCCTCCTCCGAAGGACATGGTGGTCATTCGCCGCACCTCGTGACGGTGTGTATGGTCTCTTCAGGATCCATTTCCAATTCCTCTGCGAAGCGCCTCCCCTCCCCCCTGGGCACCACCACGGCCACCGCGGGTCCCGAACCGGACATTCCGGCACCGAGGGCCCCCAGTGCGAGTGCCCTCTCGGCCAGCGAGTTGTCCACGCCGGAGACCTCGGACACGATGCGGCCGTTCATGGTCATGGCCTCGAACGGCCTGTCCACGGCGATGCCTATGGCCTCCCTGATACGGGGTGCGGTGGCGCGCAGTGCGTCCAGCGGGAGGCCCCTCTTCCTGAGTTTGAAACGGGGGACGTGGATCAGGACGTCGAGGTCGTCCACCTCCCCCCTGTGAAGTATCTCGTCCCGGGAGTTGTCCGTCATCACGAACCCTCCCAGTCCGCATCCGCAAGCGTCGTCGAAGGCACCGGTGACGGTGACCCCCGCCTCCCTCGCGCACCCGACACCGAGCCTGATCAGTCCGACCGGATCCACATCCGCTCCGATGTGCGAGAACACGGCCCTCAGTATTGCGTTGCATGCCGTGCTGGAGCTCTTCAGTCCCCTGGACACGGGGATCTGGGATTTGGTCGACAGATCCCATCCGGGGGGTTCCTCGAGTCCAGCGTACTCGTAGGCGCGCCTCACGCAGATCTCCGCCATGGATGTGTTCTCGGAAGGGTCGTTAAGGATCCTGACCGTGTGTGAATCCCCGCTCTCTCTGAACATCGCGATTGTCGTGAGGTCGACACCGATGGTGGCACCGATTCCGCAGGGCATGGCGTTTATGACGGTGATGGAGCCGTGCGACTCGCCCCTGCCCCTCATGGGAGCACGCTCCTCATGACATCGAACATGTCGCCCGCACCGGTCCAGAGGGAGAACGATGCCGCACCCTGTCCAGCCAGCATGTCCGTCCCGTACGCCACACGGCATCCCTTGGAGACGGCCTCCCTTATCAGCGGGGTGCTGTCGCCGTAGACCATGTCGAAGACGGTCTGCTCCTTCGTGATCGCGGCGGTGTTCACGGGATACGGTCCGTCGGAGTACATCCCGACGGGGGTGCAGTTCACGATGAGGTCGTACATCTTCGGTGAGACGGACGTCGGTGAACGGAACTCGGCACCGAAGTCGGCGGCGAGATCCTCCCCGGTGGAACGGTTCCTGCCGGTTATCGTCACGTCGCAGTCCCCCTCGGACATCAGGCGCGCGCATGCCCTGGCGGCCCCGCCGGACCCCATCACGAGCACGCGTTTCTCCTCCGCCTCGAATCCCGCCCTCCTGAGGGCGACGTCGATACCCTTGACATCCGTGTTGTATCCGATCAGTCTGCCGTCCTCGTTCACGACCGTGTTGACGGCACCGATCGCCGACGCGGACGGGTCGACCGCGTCCAGGTGGTCCATGATCGTCTGCTTGTGCGGGATGGTGACGTTCACGCCGCGAATCTCGTATCCCCGTATGACCTCCTCCACTTGGTCCAGGTCATCGGACTCCAACGGGAGGTACAGGCCCCTGATGCCGTTCGCGGCCAAGGCGGCGTTGTGCATCATGGGCGAGAGGCTCTTGGACACGGGGTTGCCCAGGAGGCCGAGGAGCATGCAGTCGTCACCGAGTGCATCCATCTCATCGACGCTGAGCTGTCCCGGTGCGGTGGGTTC
>JAZODL010000216.1:0-5635 GCA_045596945.1 Candidatus Methanomethylophilaceae archaeon
TGGCTACGATCCGACTTGGGCCGACGCCCACGGTGAACCTGGACGGCTCCGGTCCGAACTCGTGCACGTTGGACGGGTAGGGGACCGCCGAGTCCCACGACGTCGCGCTGTCGTGGTTGCCCCTGGCGATGAACACGGGGATACGGACCCTGGCCAGCTCCCGTGCGAACCTCATGCGTGTGGACGGCAGGGCGTTCTCGTCGTCGTACACGTCCCCGGAGATCACGACAGCGGAGGCACCCTCCGACAGGGCCAGGTCGAGGATCCTCCCCAGCGACACCCATGTGGACTCCCTCATCGCCCTCCCCAGGTCCGGGTCCGAGGAGGAGACCCCCTTGAACCTGGACCCCAGGTGGAGGTCCGCGCAGTGAATGAACTTGAATTGCGATCCCATCGCCTTTCGATCGTCGGCACCGGTTATAAACCGAACCGGGGGGTCACCGAAAGTGGACACCTGCGGGGAACCCGTCCAGACCGTCCAGCTTATTACTTGGAACACCCATCCATCCCATAGGGTCGAACATGGACTGCATAAAGAAGAAGGTGAACGAGGAGCTGGAGAGGGGATGGATCGGTTGCAACCGCGACTGCGAGTACAACCCGTGCCATTTCAAGGGACAGGACTGCACGTTCTGCTACTGTCCGTTCTACCCCTGCGGGGACACGGACCTCGGCAACAACATCACCGGCCGCCGCGGCAACGACATATGGAGCTGCACCGACTGCCTCTTCATACACAGGACCGACGTGTGCCGCCACATATGCTCCGAGGTGGAGCGCCTCGGCATCACGGAGGCGGGCGACCCGCGCTTCAAGGACATATTCAGGGACGTCAAGGAGAGGTTCTGGAGGAGGGGGCGCGCCCTCATGGTGGTCGGCGCCACGTCCGACGCCGGCAAGTCCCTCATGGTCACCGCCATCTGCAGGATCCTCATGAGGAGGGGCTACCTCGTCGCACCGTTCAAATCGCAGAACATGAGCCTGAACTCCCGCGTGACCATGTACGGCTGCGAGATCGCGATGATCCAGGAGCTCCAGGCCCGTGCGGCGGGACTCACCAACCCCGATGCCCACATGAACCCCATCCTCCTCAAACCCAAGGGCGACACCGTCTCCCAGGTCATGGTCCTCGGACAGCCCTACGGTGACTACGACGTCGAGCACTACTACAGCGACTTCGTCCCCGGACCCGGCAGGGAGATCGTCGCCGAGAACATCGACTTCCTGAAGAAGAGGTACGACTTCGTCGTGATGGAGGGTGCGGGGTCCCCCGCCGAGATCAACATCTACGACGTGGACATCGCCAACATGCGCGCGGCGGAGATCGCCGACGCGGACGTCGTCCTGGTCGTCAACGTGGAGTGGGGAGGTTCCTTCGCATACGCCCTCGGCACCGTCGAGCTCATGCCGGAGTGCGACAGGAAGCGTGTGAAGGGCATCATACTCAACAACCTCAGGGGCAACCCCGCCAACATCATGCCCGGCGTCAGGGAGATCGAGGCTAGGTTGGGCATCCCAGTGCTGGGGATCGTCCCCCACACCCACCTGGACCTGCCCGGCGAGGACTCCCAGTCCCTCAGGGGACTGAAGACCAAGGGCGACGGCAGGGCCGTGATCGGTGTGATCAGGTACCCGCGCATCGCCAACTTCACCGACCTGGACCCGCTCCTCCTCGAGGACGTGACGCTCAGGTTCGTCCAGACCCCAGAGGAGCTCGAGGGTGTCGACGCCGTCGTGCTCCCGGGAACCAAGAACACCGTGGTGGACTACCTGTGGATGCGCGAGACCGGTCTGGCGGACGCCGTCGCCGCCCTCAGGGGCAGGGTGCCCATCATGGGCATATGCGGCGGGTACCAGATGATGGGGCGCGTGCTCGACGACTCCCTCGGGATCGAGGGTGGCGAATCCCGTGTGCTCGACGGCATCGGCCTCTTCGACAACAGGACCGTTTTCGGCGAGTACAGCAAGAGGATAACCCAGGACAGCGGGCACATGGCCATCGGCGACGGCGGCGAGGTCACCGGGTACGAACTGCACATGGGGGTCACCGAGACCTCCGAGAAGCCGCTGTTCAGGATAGACGGCTTCGTGGCCAGGGAGGCCTGGGACGAGGGCTCCGTCAGGGAGGACGAGGTGCTCTTCGGCACCTACCTCCACGGGGTCTTCGACAAGCCGTCCTTCAGGAGGCACTTCGTCTCCCTCATCCGGTGCGAGGGCGGCAGCGCCGTCAGGGAGGAGCCGAGGGACTACGTGCAGAGCATAGAGGAGAACCTGGACAGGCTGGCCGACGCGGTGGAGCAGAGCCTCGACATGGACGCCCTCATGGGCATCCTGGGGGTGGGACAGTGAAGGTCCTCGTCCTCGGGACGTCCTCCGGGGCGGGCAAGACCACGTTCACCGCCATGATGTGCAGGTACCTCTCCACCCACGGGCACGACCCCGCACCCTTCAAGGGCTCCAACCTGTCACTGAACTCCTACGCCACGGCTGACGGAGGGGAGATAGGCATGGGCCAGGCCTTCCAGGCATGGGCGTGCGGAAGCGAACCCGTGACGGACATGAACCCCGTTCTCCTGAAACCCTCCGGCAACGGCAGGATCCAGCTCGTCCTGAACGGACGCCCCCACTCGGACATATCCCGCGAATCGCCCATGGACAAGGCCCTGGTGCTCCGCACGGTTCACGAGGCGTTCGACAGGCTCTCCGCGGAGCATGACATCGTCGTCTGCGAGGGTTCCGGTTCGCCCGTGGAGCTCAACCTCATGGAGAGGGACGTGGCCAACACCGGCCTCATGCGCGAGCTCTCCGTCCCCGCGGTCATCGTGGGCGACATCGAGAGGGGAGGCGTCTTCGCCGCGATCTACGGCACGTGGAGGCTCATGCCCGACGAGCTCAGACCGCTCCTGAAGGGCTTCGTCATCAACCGCTTCCGCGGCGACGCGTCCATCCTGGGCCCGGGCATAGAGAGGATAGAGGAGCTCACCGGGATGAGGTGCCTCGGCGTCCTGGGATACGAGTTCCTCAGGTTCCCCGAGGAGGACTCGCTCTCGGTGTCCGACGGCAGGTTCGAGGGGGACGACCCCCTGCAGGCCTACCTGGACAACCTGGACGAGATGGTCGCCCACGCGGAGGGGTCCGGTTTCGACTTCGAGGGGTTCCTCGAGATCGCACGCGGATGAGGTCATCCGCCGGACGCCACGCGCAGGGCGCGGACCTCGGAGTCCGGGGACACCGTGGAGTCCATGGGGACGGGTGCGCCGTCGCACAGGAAAAGGTAGGAGTCGGGACGCAGTCCGGCGGCAGTCGCCGCCGATGCGATCGTCTCCCCGTCCGCGATGGGGTGCTCCATGCCTGAAACGATGAGCTTCGCCATGATACGGCATCGTCGGTCGATTATAATTCAGATTCCCCTCGGGGGAAAGGGCATCCTTTAAAAACCGGACTGCATCCGGAAACCCATGAACATCCTCCCCCGCATCAGCGTCTGGACGGTCAGACGCGTGTTCAAGTACAGGTTCGGCCTCGCCTCCCTCACCAGGCGCTCCAGGGTCTTCAACGCGGTCGTCGAGAGGGTGATGTTCAGGGGTGACGACATGATCCTGCTGCCCAGGGACAGCACCGTCACCAGGACGGTCGAGACCGACATCAGCGTGGATTCGGCCGGTGAGAGGACCATCCTGCCCAGCGAGGTCGCGAAGAGGATGGTCTCCCGTGCGGGCGGGGACATCTTCATCATGAACTTCTGCCTCTGCAGGCTCTCCAGCGGATGCGAGGACTACCCCATCGACAACGGTTGCATATTCCTGGGCAAGGGCATCCACAGGATCCCCCCGGAGTACGGACACATTGCCACCGAGGAGGAGGCCCACCGGTACCTCGACAGGTGCGCCGAGCTGGGACTCGTGCACATCGTGGGCAGGAACAGGCTCGACAGCATATGGCTCAACACCGGCAAGGCCACCGACCTCATGACCCTGTGCAACTGCTGCCCCTGCTGCTGCCTGTGGAACATGGTCAGGGACATCTCCGACGAGATAGGTTCCCAGTTCAGGAGGATGACGGGCGTGGAGCTCGCCGTGGACACCTCCAGGTGCGACGGCTGCGGCACCTGCACCGAATGGTGCTTCACCACTGCCATCTCTATCTCGGACGGCGGATGCTCGGTCGACGACTCCCTGTGCAGGGGATGCGGCAGGTGCGTGGAGGCCTGCCCCCGGGAAGCACTGACACTGACCTTCGACGAATCCGCCGTCGAGTGCGAGATCGACCGCATCGGCGGCCTCGTGAACCTGTCCGGCAATCCGCTCTGACGGTTCGCGGGATGATGCGGAAAACCGGTTGCGACCCATGGAAATACTATTAATACGGTTCCAGCGTTCGTAGTCAATCCACGGTCGCCACGCACGGTGGACCGGATTACCAAACGTTTTCAGGGGGAGAAACACATGAATCACGAATACAAGCATTTCATCGACTCGAAACGCGACCTGTGTCTGAAGAGCGACACTGTGGCGCCCGAGCAGTACGCCAAGTACGATGTGAAGAAGGGTCTGCGCGACAGCCAGGGCAACGGCGTCGTCTGCGGCCTCACCACCGTCTCACAGGTCTCGGGTACCAGGATGGTCGAAGGGACCAAGGTCCCCGCACCCGGTACACTCCGCTACCGCGGATACGACATCAAGGACCTCTGCAGCGGGTTCCTCAACAAGAGGTTCGGGTTCGAGGAGGTCACGTACCTCCTGCTCTTCGGACAGCTTCCGACAGAGGCCGAGCTGAAGGAGTTCAAAGGCTTCCTCAACGACGAGCGCAAGCTGCCCTACACCTTCACCAGGGACGTCATCATGAAGGCCGCCAGCAACGACATCATGAACTCCATCACCAGGAGCGTCCTCTTCCTCTCGTCCTACGACAAGAAGGCCATAGACAACTCTCTGGACAACGTCCTCAGGCAGTGCATCTTCCTGATCAGCGTCTTCCCGATGCTCACCGTCTACAGCTACCACGCGTACAACCACTACATCAACGACGAGAGCATGTACATCCACAAACCCGACCCGACACTCTCCACCGCGGAGAACATCCTCCGCATGCTCAGGCCGGACAAGAACTACACGTACCTCGAGGCAACCGTCCTCGACCTCGCCCTCGTCCTCCACATGGAGCACGGAGGCGGCAACAACTCCACGTTCACCACCAGGGTCACGACCTCCAGCGGTTCGGACACCTACGCCGTGGTCTCCGCGGCCATGTCGTCCCTGAAGGGACCCAAGCACGGGGGAGCCAACCTCAAGGTGATGGACATGGTCGACGACATCAAGAAACACGTCCACAACCTGGACGACGAGGACGAGCTCAGGAGGTACCTCAACCGCATCCTCGACAAGAAGGCGTTCGACCACCAGGGTCTCGTCTACGGAATGGGTCACGCGGTGTACACCGAGTCGGACCCGCGTGCGGAGGTGTTCAAGTCCTTCGTGGAGAAGCTCTCCATCGAGAAGCACCGCCAGGCGGACTTCAAGCTCTACGCCACCATCGAGAGGATAGCCCCCGATCTCATCCTGGCCAAGAGACCCAACGCGACGAGTGTCAGCGCCAACGTCGACTTCTACAGCGGGTTCGTCTACGACATGCTGGA
>JAZODL010000217.1:0-5768 GCA_045596945.1 Candidatus Methanomethylophilaceae archaeon
TCGACCGCATCAACGAGCTGTCGCGGATGTTCCGCGATGCCGGCAGGCCGGTCGTCTTCGTCAGGTTCATGGGGTGCAGGGACCACTGCGCCTACCAGGGCGACGACGGGGACGAGCTGGTGGAGGGCGTGGACGTCCGCGATGGGGACCTGTCCGTCCCCAAGGGGAACATGAACTCCTTCCTGGACTCCGACCTGGAGGCCGTGGTGAGGGGTGCGGGGTGCAACGGCATCCTCCTGGCCGGAACCGTGTCCAACATGTGCGTCCTGGCGACCTACTTCGGGGCGTTCGACCGCGGTCTCACATCGTACATCGCCGAGGGTGCCTGCATGTCCGGACGCACGGATGTGGACAGGGCCGTGGAGCTAATCTGCAAGAAGCTGACATTGGAGGACGTACGCGGGTACCTGGCAGGGGAACCCATGGTGGGCCCGGACCCGTGGTGACACATGGTCCAAGGTATTTGGATATATAATCCAAGTATTTATCAGGGCACGGTGCATGACATCCCTCGGGTGTTGTTTTGAAGGCGGATCCGCTAGGTAGGAGGTTGGCCCTGGTCATCATAGATGTCCAGAGGAAGTTCAGGATAGACACGGAGGATGCGGTCAGGACCCATGACGAGCACGTGGCGAACATCAACGCGCTGTCCCGTATGTTCCGCGATGCCGGTAGGCCCGTCATCTTCGTGAAGTACATCGGGGGCGACGAGTGCCGTCCCTACGAGGGGACCGACGGGGACGAGCTCTTCCCCGGGATCGAGACCGCCGATTCCGATATGGTAGTGGAGAAGCACCACATGAACTCCTTCAGGGAGTCGGACCTGGCGGGGGCCGTGAGGTCCGCCGGATGCGACGGTGTGCTCCTCGCGGGCACGGTGACGCAGTACTGCGTCCTGTCCACATACTATGCGGCGTTCGACGACGACCTCTCCCCGTTCCTGGCGGGAGGGGCCTGCATGTCCACCTCCGAGGAGACGAACCGTGCCGTCGAGCACATATGCAAGACCCTCGGTCCCGACGATGTCCGCAGGTACCTCGCCGGGGAGCCCATGCCGGGGGCGGAGTTCAGGCTGAGCTCATGAGCGTGGACGGGGCAGGTCGTCCACGACCTCCCCGGGCAGTCCGCGCGTCAGCTCCCCGAAGACGATCTGGCCCGCATCGCCGGGAATCAGTCCCCAGCCGACGGCATCGCGCAGGAACGTCAGCGAGGATGCCAGCGGCAGGATGTGCCTGGGAGGTACGTCCGCGGCACAACGGAGGGCGGGGGCATGGTCGAACGCATCCTTCTCGACGAGTCCGTTCGCCTTGGCGGATTCGAACAGCGAAATCCTTGCGCACCTCCCGATGACCTCGCCCATGTACGAGTGCTTCCCCGTGCCGTGTATGAACACCCCCGATCCGCGGTCGCGGACCACGGTGATATCCTGCATGACGGAACCGGAGGACACGCAGGATCCCGGCGATGCCCTGACGGTCATGTCCTGCATCACGGTGGTGACGGCTTCGGTGAGGGTGACCGCCGCACGTGCCATGGACGACACGGGCATGTCCGACCCGATGATCAGTACGACGTTGGTCCCGCATCCGGTTGTGGTCCCCGTACGGTCCCCCGCCCTGGAGGTCCCGGACGTCATGTCCGACGAGCAGATGCAGGTCACGGTGTTGCGTCCCTTGGACAGTGTCGTCACGGAGGTGGATCCGATGGGTGAATGGGGGTCCAGGCGGATCCACCCGTCCCCCGCGGGCCCGGCACCTCCGATCGAGATCCCCGCGACGGATCCGATGAGTCCCGTGCCCGGGGAGGTCGAGAGCGCATCGAAGCGTCCCGCCTCGAACACGATATCGATGCGGTCGGTCGTCCGTTCCACGGTGAAACCGGTGCCCCCCGTCATGCCATCAGCCCCCTGGCGGTGTGCTGGATCAGTATGGCCGTCACCAGGCTCATGTGGTGCGCGATATCCTCCGTCCTCTCCAGTCTCAGGTCCAGGACCGGATCTGTCCGGATACCGGCGAGGAGGGCCCCGCCTATGTGGTCCTTGACGAACGAGAGGGCGTCCCCGGTGGATATGCACCCGTTGCGGACCTCGTCGTCGAGATGGGCAGCCAGAAGCGTCATCGCAGTGAGGCGGGCATCCCGTCTGAGGATGCCCTCCGCCTTGAGGAGGGACGACATGGTGGCCCCGAAACGTATCTCGTCGCGGATGCGGGACATGTCCACGCCCAGCCTCGACAGTGTGACGAACGGGTCGCACTGCGTCTCCGCGGTCATACCGGACTGGAGGTCGAACGTTCCGAGGAGGGCCTCCCTGACGCACAGGCAGAGCTCCCGTCCGATGTCGGAATCCATGCGCACGGATCCCACGGGTGTCCCGGACGGACCGGACCTGCAGACAACGACGACCTGGTCCGTCCCGGAACCGGTGGCGTAGCCCCTGCTGTAGAGGCTCCTCGCCATGAGTTCCTGGAGGATGCAGCTCTTGGCCTGCGTCGCCAGGGACACGGCGTCCAGAAGGGCGCTGTCCGACAGCACGGCGTCGATGACCGCTATCGTGACGATGGTCCCCTCCCTGTGGTGGTACCTCTCGATCTCGTCGAACCCGGCCGGATCGCCGGCACGTCCGCCGTTGCCCCTCACGCCCCCGGTCATGACCACGGACACGGGGGTCCCGTCATCCGCCTCTCCGTTGACCAGGTACGCGTTGTCCATGTTGGCGGCCGTCCCCAGACCCACGGTCCGGGAGGTGTCCAGACCGATCTTCGCGATGCACATCGCGGTGCACTCGTCGTGGACCTCCCTGGGCAGACCCATCATCTCCCATTCGACGTCCCCTCCCAGGCTGGTGGTGTTCACCACCGCTTGCGGGGAGTCCGTGTACCCTCCGTTGAAGAACCCTGTTGACAGGCATCTGAAGCCACCGTCGGGCATCAGGGCGATCAGGGACCTGCCCTGCCTGTGGAGCGTCACCCCGGCGCACATGTCGCCGAACCGCCTGCGGACGCCCGGCTCCTCTACCGCGAGGATCTCCCTCCAGTCGAGCACGTCACTCACCTCCGGACATGTCCTCGAGAAGCCCCTCGGTCTCGAGGAAGAGGTCCGTGAGCTCGCGGACGGTGTCCCCGTCGGCATCCCACAGTCCCCTGCGGGCCGCCTCGAGCATGTCGTCGATCATCTCCCTCAGGGCATCCGGGTTGTTCTCGGCGATCCACTCCCTCATATCCTCGTCCAGGATGTACATGTCGGTGACGGACGAGAACATCCAGGGTTCGATGGAGTCCGATGTGGCGCTCCAGCCCAGCATGTACTCGGTGAGTTTGGAGAGCTCCATGGCCCCTTTGTACCCGTGGCGCTTCAGACCCTCCGCCCACTTGGGGTTCAGGACCCTGCTCCTCATCACGTACGCGGTCTCCTCCTCCAGGGTGCGGGTCCTCAGGCGGTCCACATCGGAGCTGTCTCCCATGAACGTGGCCGGGGTGTGCCCGCCGTACGTCCTGACGGCGGCGTTCATGCCGCCGAGGCTGTCGTAGTCGTCGTCGATGTCCAGGAGGTCGAACTCCCTGTCGTTGTGGTTCTTGACCGTGACGTCCAGCGATCCCAGGCGCATCTTGAACGCGAGGGGGACCTTCTCGCCCTTCCATCCCCCGCCGTATGCGTGAGACCCCCAGGTGGCGTAGGTCTCGGCTATCTGGTCGAGGCTGTCCCATTTCGACGATGCGATCAGGACGGATACCCCGCAACCGTGCTGTCCGGGCGGATCCCCGAAGACCCTGATGCCGGCGAGGTCGTGCGCCTCCGAGGGCATGAGTCCCTGGTCGATGAACCTCCTGATGTCCTCCTCCAGGTGCTTCCTGTAGTAGTTCTCCTCCTCGGACTCGTCCAGGGCTGCCACCATCGCCAGGGCGTCCACGAGCATCTCGGTGAGGTTCGGGAAGGAGTCGCGGAACAGGCCGGATATGCGGGGCATGACGTCGATCCTCGGACGGCCCAGTTCCTCCAGGGGGATGACCTCCATACCGGTGACCTTCCCGCCGACGGTGCCCCAGGTGGGCCTCACGCCGAGCAGGGCGAGTATGTACGCGACGTCGTCCCCGTACGTCTTCATGGTGTCCGTGGCCCACACGACGATCCCCACGTTCTCGGGATACCTGCCGTTCTCCTCCACGTAGCGGGACACCATGTCCTCCGCCATGCGTGAGCCGACCCTCCAACTGGCCTCCGACGGGATGGCATCGGGGTCGATCGAGTAGAAGTTGCGTCCGGTGGGCAGGAGGTGCGCGTTGCCACGGGTGGGGGAACCGGACGGTCCCGGGGGCACGTAGCGCCCGTCCAGGCCGACGAGCAGGTTGCCGATCTCGTCCCCCATGGCCATGATCCCGGGGAACACGGTCCCGCACACGTACCGTATGGAGCGGACCATCCCTTCGTCCAGGTCCCCGAAGGTCCCGCCGGCGGCGTTGATGCAATCCCCCTCGTCGAACCCGAGCCCGTCCATGGTGTCTATAAGTCCGTTGAACGCCCCGTCCACCTCGTCGAGGATGGAACCGAGGGTCCTCCCGGTCGCCGGGTCGATGGACGACGGCGAGTCGAGGAGGGCGTCAAGGTCGTACCCCATCGCCGCGCACACGCATCCGCGGAGGGACGGGACATCCCCGTTGCGTAGGCGGCACAGGCTGTAGACCATCTCCCTGAGGCGCTCGCCCTCCGGGACCTCCCCCAGCACGTGGAGGCCGTCCTTGATCACGGCGTCCTTCAGGTCCGCTATGTAGTCGTAGATCTCGTCGACGACGGCATCCACGTCGTCGGGGGTGCAGTCGGGTTGGAGTCCGAGTTCCGCGAACATGTCCAGTTCGGCAATCCTCTCGAGGATGCTCTCATCCAGTGCCCTGCGCTTCGACTGCTGGAGGGTGCTGCGCGAGTTCAGGTACTCCTGCAGGGTCCCCTCCAGGGCCATGAGCTCGTCGTAGCTGCCGGCCCTCGTCATGGACGGGCACATGTGGCCTATCAGGACCGAGTTGATCCTGCGCTTGCACTGGACCCCCTCCCCGGGGTCGTCGATGATGTACGGGTAGATGTTCGGCATGGTGTCCAGCACCACGTCGGGGTAGCAGTCCGAGGACAGTCCGTTCCCCTTCCCCGGGAGCCACTCCAGCGTCCCGTGGGTCCCCATGTGGATGATGCAGTCCGCTCCGAACCCGTGCTTCAGCCACCTGTAGTACGCGAGGTACTGGTGGGGCATCACGACGAACGGGTCGTGGTACAGCTTCTCCGCCTGCTCGTGCTGTCCGCGGTTCGGCTGTATGCCGATGAACACGTTCCCGTCCAGGTACCCGGGGACCAGGAACCCGGAACCGCATGTCGATATGTCGCCCGGCGGCTCGCCCCAACCGGCCTCGATGCCACCCCTCGCCTTCTCCGACAGTCCGGAGTACCACTCCAGGTAGGTCCCCGTGGGTACGATGGCGTGGGACCTGGACTCCAGCTCGTCCTCGGGGATCCAGCGCGTGTCGCTGGTGACCCCCTCCATGAGTCTCCCCACGATGGAGTTGCCGTCGGCGAGCAGGTCGTCCATAACGCCGATCAGGCCGTCGACGTTTGCGGGATGGAGCCCGATGGAGGGTTCGTCGAGCACATACAGGACGCCCGTCGTGCGGTTGCGCACCGAACGGGCAAGCTGCACGCGCTGGCGCTCGCCCGTGGAAAGGGTCGCGCTTGCGCGGTCGAGCGACAGGTATCCCAGCCCGAGCTGCTGAAGGCGCATCATGGGCTCT
>JAZODL010000218.1:0-1672 GCA_045596945.1 Candidatus Methanomethylophilaceae archaeon
GGTGGATATGTCGTCGAAACCGGCCCTCTGGCCCACGGCCAGGAGTGTCCCGGAGCTGTCGAAGAACTCCACGAACACGAACGAGATGATGATCATCACGAACTCGGCGGAGAGCATGTCGGAGGAGAACCCGTCCAGGAACGCGCCGAAGTCGGGTACCGCCGGGGTGGAGACGATGGACCCGGGGAGCGCGATGCAGCCGATGGCCACCCCGATGACCGCGGTGACGGCCATGCCTATGAATATCGCCCCCGGGACCTTGCGCGCGTACAGCAGGAAGGTCAGGCAGAGGCAGAACAGGGCGAGGAGCACACCGGGGTCGGACATGTCGCCGAGCGCCACGAGGGTGCTGGGATTGGATACGACGATCCCGGCGTTCGCCAGACCTATGAACGTTATGAAGCACCCGATGCCGGCGGCTATCCCGAAGCGGAGGGGATGGGGTATCGCGTCTATGACTATGCGCCTGATCCCGGACACGGACAGGACGAAGAAGACCAGTCCGGACAGGAACACCGCCGCGAGGGCGGCCTGCCAGGTGTAACCCATGACCACGACGACGTTGTACACGAAGAACGCGTTGATGCCCATCGCCGGGGCCATGGCCACGGGGTAGTTGGCGTAGATGCCCATCAGGATGCATCCGAACACCGAGATGAGGATGGTGGCGGTGAACGCGGCGTCGCGGTCCATTCCCGCGTCGGCCATCATCAGCGGGTTCACCACCAGGATGTACGACAAAGACAGGAAGATCAGCAGGGCGCCCTTGGCCTCCGTGCCGATGGTGGAGCCGCGTTCCGTCACATGGAAGAAGCGGTCTATGCTGTCAGCTATGCTCATAGGGTGCGGATGGACGTGTCCCCTTTTAACCGGAAGTGTCCGGAGTGATAGAAAATATTATATACATAGGAACTATCCCAGTGTTGTTGCTCCTGTAGTGTAGCGGCCAATCATGAAGCCCTCTCGAGGCTTCGACTCGGGTTCAAATCCCGACGGGAGCACTCATCTTTTACCACCCAGACTTCCAGTTCACGCAACCCATGGGTTGCACCCGATTCTCTGTCTTCGTACCTGCCTTCCGTTGTCCTGGTTGCACTAGATTCTGCGACTCGTAGCGAATTGGTTGCACCCGATTCCACACCGCCCAGACATCCCCGAAGGGGGTCCGGAGGGGGACGGGTCTCACCAGAGTTCCTTCGCCCTGTTGGCTGCTTCTATACTGCAGTTTCTGCAATAATAGGTTTCCGTGGTCTTGGTCGTGGCGTGACCCATGAGGACCGAGACCTTCTCGATCTCGAGCCCCTTGTTGAGGTAGATCTGCCCGAACGCCCTGCGGCAGTCCCTGAGCTCGAACTCCTCCCCTATCGCCCTCTCGACGCGCTGCTTGATCTTGCGGACGCTGTTGCTCGAGAGGTGTGAGTACCTCCCATCCATCGCGAAGAACAGGGCGTCGCTGACGGCACCGTGTGCCCTCAGCCACGCATCCCTCCTCTCGAGGTAGATGGTCACCACCCCGCGGATCTCCGCGGGTACGGGGACGTGTCTGGGGTCGCCGTAGCTGTCCTCGCCCTTGACGTGCCGGAAGTGAATCAACCAGTTCCCGGTGTCGAGGTCGGACAGGTCGGCGAGGCGGAGCTCCTTGTTCCTCGCTCCGGTGCCGATGCAGAGCAGC
>JAZODL010000219.1:0-3844 GCA_045596945.1 Candidatus Methanomethylophilaceae archaeon
CGACCCCATCGACAGCATCATCAAGCTGAAGAACGCGCACGACAAGTCCAACCCCAACGGAAAGTACATGGGACTCTGCCTCGAGAACGGAGAGGCCGTCGACATGCTCGCACAGAACGTCGTCGAGCCCCTCAGGGTCAAGGTCCAGGCGATCAACTCCGCAGAGGAGGTCGCCAACATGATCCTCAGGATCGACGATGTCATCGCGTCCCGCAGGGCACCCCCGGCGCCTCCCCAGGGCGGCATGGGCGGAATGCCCGGAATGTGATTCTGAAACTACAAAGCGAGGGGGCAACCCCTCGCACCACCCATCACAGTTTTTATTACATCGCGACCCGATACAGCGGTCGGGATGGATGCAAGACGCGCAGCACTGTACGCCAGGGTCTCGACCGAGGAACAGGCCCAGGAGGGTTTCTCCCTGGACGCACAGGTCAGGAAGATGGAGGCCTACTGCAAGGTCCGTGGATGGGAGGTCGCCGGCCGCTACAGGGACGAGGGGGCATCGGGTCGCACGACCGACCGTCCCGAGTACAGGCGCATGATGTCCGAGTCGGACTCGTGGGACATACTCCTGGTCCTGAAGATGGACCGTATCCACAGGAACAGCGTCAACTTCACCGTCATGATGGACGACCTCCGCGCCAAGGGCAAGGAGTTCAACTCCATGCAGGACAAGTTCGACACGACCACCGCCATGGGCAGGTTCGTGATGGACATCATGCAGCGCATAGCGCAGCTGGAGAGCGAGCAGATCGGCGAGAGGGTGAAGATGGGCATGACCTACAAGGCGGTCAACACATCCGGTATCCTGGGTTCCGGACACCCGTACGGGTACGTCTACAGCAGGGGTAGGCTGGAGGTCGTCCCCTACGAGGCGGACACCGTGCGTGCGATCTACAACATGTACCGCCGCGGCTCCACCATGGAGGACATAGCGTCGTTCCTCAACCGCTCCGGCATCCCTGCCAAGAAGGGTGGTGCGTGGAACAGGCAGTCCGTGGGCAACATCCTGCACAACCCGCTGTACGTGGGCATGGGGCGCTGGGACGGGAACCTCCGCCGTGGCGAACAGGAACCCATCGTCGACATGGACCTCTTCGAGTCCATCAACGGCCCCCTGGAGACGGTCTGACATGGCCAAGCGCGTCGCACTGTACGTTAGGGTCTCCACCGACGAGCAGGCCGCGGAGGGTTACTCCATAGAGGCCCAGAGGGAGATACTGGAGAGCTACTGCATCGTCGAGGACTGGGAGGTCGCCGGTGTATACGCCGACGACGGGTACTCGGGACGCACGACCCGCCGTCCGGCCTACCAGAGGATGATGGCCGAAATGGACAGGTGGGATGCCGTCCTGGTCCTGAAGATGGACCGTATCCACAGGAACAGCCGCAACTTCATGAACATGATGGAGGTCCTCGACCGCAACCACAAGGACTTCGTGTCCTCCACCGAGGCCCTGGACACCGAGAACGCCCTGGGCAGGTTCGTCATAGACATGATACAGCGCATAGCGCAGCTGGAGAGCGAGCAGATCGGCGAGAGGACCTACATGGGCATGAGGGAGAAGGCGGAGACCCTGGGGGAGACCACCGGGGGGAAGCGCACGATGGGTTTCACGCCCCCGTTCGGATACGCCCTGGAGGACGGCGAGCTGGTGGCGGTCCCCGAGGAGTTGGACGTGGTGTCCCGCATATTCGGATCCTATCTGTCGGGCGCCACCATGGACTCCATATGCTACGACCTGAACCGTTCCGGGACGCTCACCCGCCGCGGGAACCCCTGGAACAAGTACAACCTCCGCAACGTCCTCCACAACCCCGTGTACGCCGGTTACATGCGTTGGACGGACCTCCTCCTGGAGCACGGGGCACCCACCGTGGTGACCCCGGAGGAGTTCAACAGGGTGCAGGCTGTATCCGCATCCAGGGTCAGGGATCCATCCAAAAGGAACCCCAGAATGTTACCGATTCATGACCAATCCAATTGATTTTCCAGCCACATCTATTTAAAACTTTCTCAATTTTAAGCTGATTTCACAATGCTGGCCATTCCAGTTGGATGGATACAACATCCGTAATTGACGAAAATTAAAATTAACGGGGTTCAATACGTTGCTATTAAATACCGACAAACCGAAACATGGGGTGAGTTAAACAACTCATTTAGGAGGAAAACAAATGACTGATGAATGCAAAGCCCCGCTTGACCCGACCGCGTTCGGTCTGTTCTTCGTGGCTCTCGTCTCACTGCCCATCGCACTCGTGTGCATCCTGGGATACGCCGGCGTCGACAACGACATCGGTGCAACACTCGGCCCCCTTCTCGAGATCGCGGCCTTCTTCATTCTCATCGCAGCCCTCGCAGCATACAGGGCTGGAAGCAACTTCGGATTCATCGTGTTCGGACTCGTCGCCCTCGGTGTCTACTTCGCCGGTGCGTACGGTGGAGACCTCTGGATCAACCTGACCCTCGGACTCATCTACGTCGTGTCCCTGATCTGGTCCTTCCGTGTCGGCAACCCCAAGACACTGACCTTCATCCTGCTCACCACCGCACTGATCTTCATCTTCGGTGGACTCAACGCCAACGCTGGCGGAGCGGCGGACATCTGGATGCTCCTCAAGGGAATCGCGGCACTCGGTAACTTCGTGCTCACCCTGTACCTCGCATTCGCACTTGCGGACGAGCACCTCCCCTGCTACTGAGCCGGGATAAGCTTCCAAGAAACGGGGGATCCGTCCCCCAACCTTCCCTATTTTATGACAACGATTTGAAGCGACCCGCACGTCCCGGTGAACCGTCGTCGGACGGATGGGTCGACTGGATCAGCGGTCGAAGACCCAGCACTCCTTGATCTCTGTGAGGTCGTCGGGGAAGACGTCCACCTCGTTGCCGATGTAGTCGACAGCCCCCTCGGGGATCATCTCCAGGAACTCGTCCAACGGCGTCAGGGGGATCGAGAGGCCCCCGACCCTGTAGTGCATGGGTACTATGATGGTCGGGTTGACGAGCTCTATGAACCTCCTCACATCCTCCATAACCATGGTGAAGACCTCGCCGGTGGGGATGAGCAGGAAGTCGACGCCCTTGATGCGGGACAGCACCTCCTCGTCGGGGATGCAGCCCAGGTCGCCGCAGTGGCAGATCCTCATACCACCCATCTCGAACAGGTACATCGTGTTGTTCCCCCTCTCGCAACCCTCGGAGGTATCGTGGTAGGTGGGGAGACCCTCCACATCGAGGCCCTTGACGTTGAAGATGCCGTCGCGGGCGAGGATGTCCTGGTGGTTCCCCTTGATCGCACGGACCGCGTTGTGGTCGTAGTGGTTGTGGGTCATGAGGACGATGTCGGCGGAGACAACCGGGGGTTTGATACCGATGGACCTGCCGTCGTGCGGATCGATGACCACGGTTAGACCGGAATCCTCGAACTCGAAACAGGAATGACCATGCCATCTGATGCGCATGGGCCGGTGTAACGGGCTCTGTTTATTAATTGTTCCCACAGCGGACGGATGGCCGCAAAGAGCCCCCACATCAATCTTAATATCGGCGATGCAGATTCGGTGGTATGAAGAAGACCCTGGTCCTCGTAGTGGATAGGGACGACGACTTCGGCGTGAAGGGAAAGGTCAACACGCCGGTGATCGGAGTCCAGAACTGCCTCGATGCAGCCACTGCGTTCGGCATCGCCGACCCCGAGGACTCGGATCTCAACGCCCTGTACGCGGCTGTGAGCGTCTGCCTGGAGATCCAGGAGGACGGTCACGACGCGGACGTCGCACTCATCTGCGGTGACGAGAAGGTGGGGCACAGGTCCGACCTGGCCCTGGTCGCCCA
>JAZODL010000220.1:0-2044 GCA_045596945.1 Candidatus Methanomethylophilaceae archaeon
GAAGCAGGAGACCCTGAACGCGGTGTCGTCCATGCTGCTCGGCGAGCAGAAACTGGATGTGGATCCCAGGCAGATGGACTCCGAGTGGGCCAACAACAGGGACAAGGTGGTAAGGTACTGCACGAAGGATGCCGAACTCGCACTCCGCATCCTGCTGGAGGTCGGGACCGTCCGCAAGGACATGGACCTGGCCGCCGTTTCCAAACTGACTGTGGAGGACGTGATGACCTCGGGGTCGTCCCAGCTCGCGGACTCGCTGCTCATCCGTGCCGCGGACAGGGGGAAGATCGGTGTCCCGATGACCAAGGGCAGGTTCCCGGGATCCGAGCAGATAGAGGGGGGCTACGTCCACACCATGACGCCGGGCCTGTACCACTGGGTGTGCGTGCTGGACTTCAAGTCGATGTACCCGTCGCTCATCATATCCAAGAACATCTGCTTCACGACGCTCTCCGACGACGGGGAGATCGTCAGCCCGTCCGGTGCCCGGTTCATGTCCAAGGAGAGGCGCGTCGGGCTCTTGCCCACGATCCTCGAGAACCTCATGAAGGAGAGGGACGAGATCAAGGCACGCATGAAGGGCACGTCGGACCAGCACGAGTACCGCTACCTGGACGGTCTCCAGGGGGCGGTCAAGGTCCTCATGAACACGTTCTACGGCGTGTTCGCATCGTCGTTCTACAGGTTCACGGACAAGAACATCGGTGCGGCCATCACATCGTTCGCCAGGGCGAACGTCAAGGGGATCATCAGCGACGTGGAGTCCGAGGGGGTGTCCGTGATCTACTCCGACACGGACTCCGTGTTCATGCAGTCCCCCCACGACGACCTGGAGGGTTCGGTGGGGTTCGGGACCGCCATGGCCGAGAGGTTCTCCCGCGACGGCGGCACCCTGGAGTTCGAGAAGCTCCTGGAACCCTTCTTCACGCACGGCATGAAGAAGAGGTACGTGGGCAAGGTCGTGTGGCCGAAGGCCTCCGACGAGCTCCTGGTGAGAGGGTACGAGATCCGCAGGTCCGACTCCTTCGACATCCAGAGCAACATGCTCACGGACCTGTTCGGCATGATCCTCGAGGAGAGGAACGACGAGGCTCTGGCCATGGTCAGATCCACCGTCCAGAGGGTGCAGTCCGGTGACGTGTCCCCGTCCGAACTCGTCATATCCAAGACGTGCAAGGGCCTGGACGCATACGAGAACCCGGACAGGATGGCGAACGTCCAAGCAGCGAGAAAGCTCATGGCGATGGGGTACGACTTCATCCCCGGGATGAAGGTGTCCTGGATCGTCACGGACTCCAAGTCGACGCCGCAGAGCGTGGAACCCTACATCAGCGGTACGGAGTTCACATCGAAACCGGATTACAAGTACTACGCGGAGCGCCTCGCCCAGACGGCGTCCCGCATCACGGAGGTCTTCGGATGGGAGGAGAGGGACCTCATGCTGGGCAGCCAGCAGTCGACACTGTTCAGCGGGGCGTTCTCAGGTCGCGAGGAGCCC
This sequence comes from Candidatus Methanomethylophilaceae archaeon, assembly GCA_045596945.1. Lineage (GTDB taxonomy): Archaea > Thermoplasmatota > Thermoplasmata > Methanomassiliicoccales > Methanomethylophilaceae > Methanoprimaticola. The sequence goes on from JAZODL010000220.1 coordinate 1,499, forward strand.
CGTAAGAGAAGTCAGAAGAAGGACGTCAAGCCGGGGCCGAGGGTCCGCAGCCTGGACGACTTCCTCTGAGAACGCGGCCATCCGCATCGGAGGGATCATCACGGTTCTGTTGGGAGAGTTGGGCGAACGCCAGTTGATTGAGGATTTCAGGGGATTCATCAGACCCGAGGGGACTGTGGGACCCGGCGACGACGCCGCCGTCATCGGTGGCGGCACAGTGGTCTCGACGGACATCGTGACCTTCGACAGGCACTTCCCCGCGGGGATGACGTACGAGCAGTTCGGATGGTACGCCGCGGCCGTGAACTTCAGCGACCTGGCCGCGATGGGTGCGAGACCCACCGGGCTCCTCGCGGCGCTGGCCCTGCCGTTAGACCTGGAGGCCCAGGCGGCGTACGACATCATGAGCGGCATGGACCAGTGCGCGGAGTTCTGCGGCACCGGCATCGTGGGCGGTGACACGAAGGTCGGCACCGGCATCGTGACCGGGACCGCCATAGGGACCATGGACGGCAGGAGGCCCATGCTCAGGAGCGGTGCCCGCCC
>JAZODL010000221.1:0-6131 GCA_045596945.1 Candidatus Methanomethylophilaceae archaeon
CCAGCTGGACTACGAGGTCCCCGACAGGATCGTCCTCCCCGTGGGCAACGCCGCCAACATATGGGCGGTCTACAAGGCGCTCACCGAGCTGGAGGAGGTCGGATGGATCGACAGGGTGCCCATGCTCACCGGTATCCAGGCCGAGGGCGCCGCACCCGTCGCGAGGGCCTTCAGGGACGGTGCACAGGACTTCGAGCCCGAGAGGAACCCCGAGACCGTCGCCACCGCGATCAGGATCGGGAACCCCGTCAGCGGAAGGAAGGCGCTCAAGGCGATCTACTCCACCGGCGGACACTGCATCACGGTCAACGACGACGAGATCATCGCCGCCCAGCAGCTCCTCGGAAGGCGCGAGGGCGTCTGCGTCGAGCCCGCGTCCGCGGCATCCGTCGCCGGACTCAGGAAGCTCCGCGAGCTCGGCATCGCCGACAGGGACGAGCGTGTGGTCTGCATCTGCACCGGAAACGGTCTGAAGGACCCCGACACCATCATCGAGAACTGCGCACCCCCCGTCAAGTGCGGCAACTCCGTCGCCGACGTCGAGAGGATCCTGTCGCAGTGATCAGAAATCGAAGAGGTTGGTCTGTCTGCGACCGGCCTCTTCCACCTTCCCTTTTTTACTCCCCTTCTTGGGAACCGGTTCCGCGACGATAGGTGCCGGTGCGGTCTCGACCGTCTCCGGCACGGGCACGTCCACGGGGACCCCGGACGGCATCTCGCCGTACGCGGCGGCCATCTCGTCGAGCATGGCCTCCTCCTCGGAGGGCGACATGGACGGCGTCTCCGGCAGCGGGGTGCCTCCGACCTGGTCCTTCATGCTCTTCGCCAGGATCGGACCGATCTTCGGCATGGACGCCAGCGCGTCCACATCCATCATCATGATGTCGGACCTGGTGCGCACGCCCCTGTCGAAGAGGATCCTCGCCCTGTTGCGCCCCACGCCCCTGAAGGAGACCAGGTCCATCAGCTCCTCCCTCACGCCGTACCTTATCCTGGTGAGCAGGGGCCTGACGCGCCTGACCGCGTCCGGGTTGAAGATCAGGGCGATCTCGTTCATGGAGTAGATGATCCAGTCCATCATGTCCACCTTGGACCTGATGTCCCCGGGACCGATGCCCATGGAGTCGGTCATCACGTCCTCGTTCACCTCCTCGATCCAGTCGTACGTGAGCACGGCGGACTTGAGGTCGCTCCTGTAGAAGTCGTACATGTAGTCCTCGACGTCGTCGGGGTCCACCAGCAGCATGTCCCCGTACTCCGAGTCCACGGCGTCCAGCCTGGCCTCGTCGCACTTCTTGGGGTACATCCCCAGCACGTCGGGGGTCATCGCCGCGGCGATGAGTATGGGCATCACCGGGGTGTCGTCGCGTATCGCGAGGACCGCGTCCCTCAGGATCGACGCCGACATCGGGTCGATGTACAGGTCGGACACGCGCTTCCCGAACGGGAGGATCGCCACGGTCTCCCCGCGGCGCTCCACCATGCCCTCCCTCTCCAGGAAGTCCACCACGTTCCCGACCACGCTCTCTATGCCGAACAGCTGCGACACGGTCCCGAAGAAGGTCTCCCTCAGGAAGTCCACGATGGACTCCTCCGAGTCCGCGTCCCCCGTGGCGACCAGTCCCAGGATGTGGCTCCTGAGCACCTTGTCGTTGAACAGCTTGGAGGTGAGCCTCTCGGTGTCGTGCTCCACGTAGTCCTCCATCAGGTGGTCGAAGTCCCTCTGGTTCTTCGCTATCAGGACGGACTCCCCGTACGGGTCGTAACCGGGCCTCCCGGCGCGTCCGCACATCTGCTTGACCTCCATGACCGGTATGGGGCTGTTCCCGGAGTTGGTCTCGAAGCGGGACGTGTCCCTGACGATGACCCTCCTGGCAGGCAGGTTGATGCCGGCGGCGAGGGTGGGCGTGGCCACTATGCACTTGATGGTCCCGGCCCTGAAGCCGTCCTCCACGTAGCGCCTCTGCCTGTAGGTCAGGCCTGCGTTGTGGAAGGCCATCCCGTTTGCCACGCAGGACGACAGCTTCCTGCCGGTGGCGGTGGACTCGCTGTCACCCTCGAGCACGTCCAGCTCGGCCCTGGACAGCTCCCTCCCGGCGATGGCGCCCATGGGCTTGGAGAACCTGACGGCCAGGGCCTCGGTGGAGCGTCTGGAGTTCACGAACACCAGTGCCTGCCCGCCGTCGGCCACGGCCTGGCCCACCAGGGACCATACGGGGTCGGACGCCGGGGGCACCTCCCTGACGGACCTGTCGCTGAACGTTATCGTCCCGTCCAGGAAGACCCCCTCCTTCAGCGGGATCGGGCGCCAGTCGCTTCTCACCAGGTCGGCGTGGAGCCACTCCGCCAGGTCCCCCGAGTTGGAGATGGTGGCGGACAGCGCTATGATCCTCAGGTCCCTGTTGCGCCTCATCAGCTTGGTGAGCGCGACCTCCAGGGTGGGTCCCCTGCCCGGGTCGTGTATCATGTGTATCTCGTCGGCTATGACCAGTCCGACGCTGTCGATCCACCTGCTCCCGTGGCGGATCATGGAGTCCGCCTTCTCTGAGGTGGCGACGACTATGTCCGCGTCCTCCAGGCCCCTGTCCTCGGAGTCCAGGTCCCCGGTGCTGAGATGGGTCCTTATCCCCAGCGACCTGAACCTGTCGAAATCGTCCCTCTTCTCGGATGCGAGGGCCTTGAGCGGCACGATGTACAGCACGCGGCGCCCCTGCTCGACGATCGTCTTCAGGGCCGGCACGTAGCCTATGAGGGACTTCCCGCTGGCCGTGGGTATCGCGGCGACGAGGTTCCTGCCCGAGAGCGCTATGGGTATCGCCTCGGCCTGCGGCGGGTGCAGGTTCACGAAACCGACGTCCATGAGCGCCTGCGCCACGCGGTCGGATATGTCAAGCTCGTCGACCCTCATGGCACCGTGGAGGGCGCGGACCGTAATAACTGCTCCGTTCCAGTTTCCATCATCTTTATAATAAGGTTGGGGCGATGGGGATGCCATGACCCAGAAGCACGGTGTCGCAGCTGTCTTGGCGGTCCTGGTCCTCATGCTGACCGTGGCCGCGCCCCTGTCGTCCGGAGGTTCGGACGCCGCGGGCGGATCGTTCTACCAGTCCCAGCTGGACCCCAACGGGAACGCCGTGTACGAGGCCCTGGGGACGCTCCGCGGGGACTACTCCAACTCCGCGACCGTGGAGGTCGCGTTCCCCACACCCGTCATGCACGCGGACGCGGCATCGGCGGAGGCCTACGCGGTCGGTGCCGTCATGGACGCGCTGGCGGCCAGGTACATGGGCGACCCGCTCATCGTGCACCTCTGGGACCTCCCGGTGTCCGCCCCCGATGTGGGCGTGACCACGTCCGTGGTCACCGTCTCCGGTGACGGCGGTGCCTCCGGAAGGTACCACGTGGCGGCATCCGTGTCGTTCACACTGGCGGTCCCCGCCGACATGCTCGACGACCCGGCCACCGAGGCCAACGAGCTGGCGGACCGCATCGAGGAGCTGAAGACCGTGGCCAAGGACATCACCGTGTCCGGCGAGGTCCCCTTCGAGGCCAGGTCCCTGGTGGGCGAGCTGTCCGGCACCAAGGTGGTGTCCGATCCCGAGGGGGAGGTCGGCAACGTGTACGACGCCCTCGTGACCCGCAGCTCGTCGTCCGCGGGAGTCGCGGCGGCGTACACCTACCTGTGCACACTCAACGGCATCGACGCCGTCACCGTCCCCGGCACCGTCTACGGTTCCGACGGGGAGGGCTCCGCCGCCTACTGGAACGCGGTGCTGTACGACGGTGGATGGTACGCCGTCGACGTGTGCTCGGACAGGTCCGCCGAGGATGGGGAGTACGTCATGGCCGGTGCCTCCACGGATGTCCCCGTCGGCAAGGGCACGGAGATGTTCTCCGCCGTCAACGTGGCCGACACGTCCGTCGTCGTCCCCAACTCGCTGACGTCCCCCGGACTGGTCAGGGACGGGTACCAGTACCCCGACGACTCCACCTTCTTCGAGAGGTACGGGGCGCACATCTTCATGGTGGTCCTCGTGGGCATCATCGTGGCCTGCATCGTGTACGGCATGAGGTCGGGGGAACTGTGACGAAGGGGAACCAACAACATCAACTTTTTTATACAAGTTCAAACTAGGATAATCGGGGTCAGAAATGAAAGACAAGGATGCTGTAAAGAGGTCGGCCCTCTCCGTGGAGGAGTGGGCCAACGAGCAGACCTTCACTTCCACCGAGGAGGTGGACATCCCGGACCTGATGGCGGACCGCGTCATAGGTCAGGAGGAGGCCGTGGAGGTCATGAGGAAGGCCGCCTCCCAGAAGAGGCACGTGATGCTCATAGGGGAGCCCGGAACCGGTAAGTCGATGCTCGCCAACTCCATGGTGGAGTACCTCCCCAAGGAGGACCTGCAGGACATCGTGGCCTACCACAACCCCGAGGACTTCAACGAGCCCAGGATCAGGGTCTTCCCCGCGGGGAAGGGCAAGGCGGTCGTCGCCGAGCAGAAGGCCGCCGCCGCGGCCCAGAAGAACCAGAAGAACTCCATGTACATCTACGGGGTGCTGGCGCTCATCATGGTCGGTCTCATCGCCGCGTTCATGCTCAACAACTTCACCATCGCCCTCGTGGCGATCATGGGTGCGTTCCTCATCGTGGCCCTCTTCAAGAACCCGATGCAGACCAGGAACGAGGTGGCCATCGTGCCCAAGGTCCTGGTCGGACACGACCCCGGCGACATGCCGCCGTTCGTCGACGCCACCGGTACGCACGCCGGTGCGCTGCTCGGGGACGTCAGGCACGACCCGTTCCAGTCCGGGGGACTCGAGACCCCGTCCCACGACAGGATCGAGGCCGGATGCATCCACAAGGCCAACAAGGGAGTCCTCTACATCGACGAGATCAACATGCTCAGGATGGAGTCCCAGCAGGCGCTGCTCACAGCCATGCAGGAGAAGAAGATGTCCATCACCGGACAGTCCGAGCGCTCCTCCGGTGCACTCGTCAAGTCCGAGCCCGTGCCCTGCGACTTCATCATGGTCTGCGCGGGCAACCTGGATGCGATCCAGGGCATGCACCCCGCGCTCAGGTCCAGGATCAGGGGATACGGATACGAGGTGTACATGAAGAGCACCATGCCCGACACCGACGAGAACCGCGCGAGGATCACCAGGTTCGTCGCGCAGGAGGTCAGGAAGGACGGCAAGATCCCCCACTTCGACAGGTACGCCGTGGCCGAGATCCTCAGGGAGGCCCAGCGCCGCTCCGGCAAGAAGGGCGAGATCACCCTCAGGATGAGGGAGCTCGGCGGACTCGTGCGCATCTCCGGCGACATCGCCGTCAAGAACAGGAGGCCCCACGTCACCGCACAGGACGTCATGGATGCCAGGCGCATCGCCCGCAGCCTCGAGCAGCAGATCTCCGACGAGCACATCGTCGCCATGAGGAGGTACGAGATGTTCAGGAACGAGGGGGAGGCGGTCGGACTTATCAATGGACTCGCGGTGCTGTCCAGCAGCAACAACATGTCCGAGATGTCAGGCATGGTCATGCCCATCGCGGCAGAGGTGTCCCCCGCACAGAGCGAGAAGGGCGGCAAGATCGTCGCCACCGGACAGCTCGGCGACATCGCCAAGGAGGCGGTGGACAACATCTCCGCGGTCATCAAGAAGTACACGATGACCAACCTCCGCGACTACGACATCCACCTGCAGTACGTCGGCGCCTACAACGGTGTCGACGGGGACAGCGCATCCATCACCATGACGGTGGCCATCATCTCCGCGCTCGAGGACATCCCGATCCGCCAGGACATGGCGATGACCGGTTCCCTCAGCGTCAGGGGCAAGGTCCTCCCCATCGGCGGCGTCACCGCCAAGCTGGAGGCCGCTGCGGAGTCCGGCATCAGGCTCGCTATCATCCCCTGGGACAACGAGAAGGACCTCATGATGGACAGGAGGTACTACGACACCATGGAGGTCGTCACCGTGAGGACCATCCGCGACGTGTTCGAGTACGCGTTCGTGGACTGCCCCATGAAGGAGCAGTACCTCGAGAAGCTCCTGCCCCTCAACGAGGGCGGAGTCTCCACCGCGGCGAGGGTCGTCCCCCCGACGAGGTACGAGGCGTCCGAGCC
>JAZODL010000222.1:0-3993 GCA_045596945.1 Candidatus Methanomethylophilaceae archaeon
GTCCCCCAACCTGAAGCAACCCTCCGAGACGTACACGACACCCTTCACGACAACCACCGCCTGAGACGTCCCACCGATCCGTCATGTGACACGGACCTCCGGGACGCACATCTAGAATCCTTATATAGAACCCCGATATTATGCTATCCAGCACAGTCGAGGACGTGCCTTTTCTCACTAGTTAGGAGATTGACAATGACTGAGGAGACTCTTAAAACCGGTACCACGACAATCGGAATGAAAATCAAGGACGGTGTGATCCTTGCATCTGACCAGAGGGCCACGATGGGCAACCTCATCGCGCACACGGACGTCCAGAAGGTCTACCCGTTGTCGGACAACATCGGCATGACCATCGCCGGTGTCGTGGGCGATGCACAGCTCATGGTACGCTACATGCAGAGCGAGATCTCCATCTACGCCATGAAGAAGGGCGCCCCCATGTCCGTCTCCGCGGCCGCGACCTACATCGCGGGTGCGATGCGCCAGGGATTCTACCTCGGACTCATCGTCGGCGGTTACGACAAGACCGGGGGACACGTCTTCAGCATCGACGGGGCCGGAGGGTACATCGAGGACAACTACTGCTCGGTCGGATCCGGTTCCCTCTTCGCCCTCGGAGCCCTCGAGTCCTGCTACAGGGAGGACATGACGAGGGACGAGGCCATCGACGTCGCGATCACCGCCCTCAACTCCGCCAGGAGGAGGGACAACTGCACGGGAGACGGCATGCTGATCTCCTACATCGGTCCCGACGGGTACGAGTCCATCCCCCTGGATGAGATCAAGACCCGTTGCACCAAGCTCGGGTTCCAGTTCCCCAACTGAGGACCCGGTCCCAAACCCCTTCACTTCTAAACCCTACATATCACGAAGCTGGATTCCATATGAATGTCGACAGATTGTTCGATAGCCTGACCGAGGAGGTCAGGAGGCTCGTACCGTCGGACATGAGGATAACCTCGATCAAGTTCGAGGGACCCCTCATCGTGGTCTACACCGACCAGTACGAGAAGTACTCGTCAAACGACTCCATAGCACGCATGCTGGCCCAGAACATCCACCGCAGGGTGGACATCAGGCCCGACCCCTCCACGCTGGAGGACCCCATCAAGGTCTCGGAGAAGATCCGCGGCATGATCCCCGAGACGGCCGACATCTTCGACATCAACTTCATCGACGAGACCGGCGAGGCCATCATCGAGGCCGTAAACCCCGGCGAGGTCGTCGGTAAGGAGGGTCAGCTCCTGGCCGACCTCAGGAAGGAGTCCGGATGGAACATCAAGGTCATCAGGGCACCCCCGATACCCTCCAAGACCGTCTCCGACGTCAGGGGATATCTCAGGGCGAACCACGACGAGAGGCAGGAGATGCTCACGCACGTCGCCAGGAGGCTCGCGAGGCCCACGCTCGACGGCGAGCAGTGGGTCAGGGTCACCGCCATGGGCGGTTTCAGGCAGGTCGGGAGGTCCGCGTCCCTGCTCACCACCAGGGAGAGCAAGATCCTGATCGACTGCGGTCTCGACCCCAGCTCCGACAGCACCCCCTACTTCGCGATCCCCGAGGTCCAGCCCCTGGCGGACATCGACGCGGTCGTCATCACCCACGCCCACCTGGACCACTGCGGGACGCTCCCCGCCCTGTTCAAGTACGGCTACAAGGGACCCGTGTACTGCACGCACCCCACCAGGGACCTCATGGCCCTGCTCCAGCTGGACAACATCAAGCTGGGCTTCGGCGAGAACAAGAAGACCCCCTACGAGGCGCAGCACGTCAGGCAGGAGATCCTGCACACGATCCCCCTGAAGTACAACGAGACCACCGACATCGCTCCCGACGTCAGGCTCACGTTCCACAACGCGGGACACATCCTGGGTTCCGCCATCGCGCACTTCCACATCGGGGACGGACTCCACAACGTAGCGTTCTCCGGTGACAGCAAGTACGAGAAGACATGGCTCTTCAACCCCGCCACCAACAGGTTCCCCAGGCTCGAGACCCTGGTCATCGAGTCCACCTACGGCGGACACAACGACATCCAGCCCTCCAGGGCCGACGCGTCCGAGGAGATGGGCAACCTGCTCCAGAAGGCCACCGAGCACGGCGGCAAGGTGCTGATCCCCGTCTTCGCCGTCGGAAGGTCCCAGGAGGTCATGCTGGTCATCGAGGAGCTCATGCGCAACGGCCGCATCCCCAAGTGCCCCGTCTACCTCGACGGAATGATCTGGGAGGCGACCGCCATCCACACCGCGTACCCCGAGTACCTCAACAGCCAGCTCAGGACGCAGATCTTCCAGCAGAACGAGAACCCCTTCCTGTCCCCCGTGTTCAAGAGGGTCGAGACGGCCGCCATGAGGGAGGAGATCTGCCACTCCCCCGACCCCTGCATCGTGCTCGCCATCAGCGGTATGATGTCCGGAGGACCCGTCATGGAGTACTTCAGGGAGTGGGCGGACGACCCCAAGAACTGGCTCCTGTTCGTCGGATACCAGTCCGAGGGCAGCATCGGAAGGACCATCCAGAGGGGCAGGCAGGACATCACCCTCAACATGAAGGGCAAGCCAATCAACCTGCACATCAAGATGCAGAGGCACACGGTCGACGGTTTCTCCGGACACTCCGACCGCAAGCAGCTCATGAGGTACATCTCCTCCCTCGAACCCAAGCCCGACAAGATCATCATCGGACACGGCGAGGACAGGAAGTGCACGGATCTGGCCTCCTCCATCTACAAGAAATTCGGAATCGAGACCAAGGCGCCCCAGAACCTGGAGACCATCAGGCTTAGGTGAGCGGAGGGGGTGCGGCGACGATGGACCAACAGGATATCCAGCGCCTGCTGAACAGCGATCCCAACGCCTGGGCGATAGTGAACGCGCTCAGGCAGGGGGTCCGCTCCACGGAGCAGCTGGTCGCCGTCGTGCCCCACCCGCAGTCCTTCAACGACACGATGAGCATGCTCATCGCGTTCGGCATAATCGGTCCTCCGGAGTGACATCCGGGAACCGGTGTCCCTTTCCTGATTCTTCAAAAATATGTGGGACATCCCGGCGGATGCCGGGATGGTGTGGTGGCCCCGTGTGCACGGGGCCGTTTGGATCTCACCAGTTGGTGGCCCTGACCTCGAAGAAGGACTGTGCGTGCTTGCACACGGGACAGACCTTGGGGGCCTCCTCGGCGACGTGGATGTATCCGCAGTTGCGGCACTTCCACATGACGACCTTGTCCTTCTTGAAGACGACACCCTCCTCGATGTTCTTCAGGAGTGCGAGGTACCTGGCCTCGTGGGTCTTCTCGATCTCACCGACGGCCTCGAAGAGGTCCGCGATCTCGTTGAATCCCTCCTCCCTCGCCTCCTTGGCGAAGTCGGCGTACATGGTGGTGTACTCGTAGTTCTCTCCCTCTGCCGCGTCTTTGAGGTTCTCGACGGTCTTGGGGACAGATCCTCCGTGGAGTGCCTTGAACCAGAGTTTCGCGTGCTCCTTCTCGTTCTCCGCGGTCTCGAGGAAGATGTCCGCGATCTGCTCGTATCCCTCTTTCTTCGCCTTGGATGCAAAATATGTGTACTTGTTTCTCGCTTCACTCTCGCCCGAGAATGCTGCCATCAAATTCTTTTCAGTCTGTGTTCCTGCGTATTTGCTCATTTCTTTTTCCTCCAAAAAAATTTTTATTTATGATTTATGGAATATTATTCCCTAAAACCCATTTTATCATACATTTTCTGAAATGTCTATAGCTAATTTTAAAAAAAACAAAAAACGCCTGATCTTCGTGGAGAAAAAGTTACAGACGAAAAAACAAGACCCTCAAATTTTTTCGTAGGCAAGGCGCACCGCAGAAAGCAAAGCGAAGGCGTAGTTTCCTACGTCGAGCTGCTTTCGAGGAGCAACACAGCATAAGGAAAAATTTGAGGTTCGCGAACAATCTAATGATTAGTCGGTGATGTAGGGCAAAAGTGCTACCTGACGAGCTCTCTTAATTGCAGTGTTGAGC
>JAZODL010000223.1:0-1721 GCA_045596945.1 Candidatus Methanomethylophilaceae archaeon
GCTCGTTGATGCGGTCGATCCCGGAACCGTCCCACTTGGGCGTCCCGTCCTCCCTCAGCATGTACTTCCTCTGCACGTCAATGACCACCAGGGCCAGGTCCTTCCCCAACGGATCGTACCTCGTGTCACCATCCTCCGATACACATCATGATTTACCACGTTCAATAACATACCTCGCGACCAACAGGAACGCGACCCCGTATACCAGCATCACCACCAGGGACACCCATGGGAACGGCGTCCCCAGGACGACCGCCCTCATGCATTCGGTCGTGTGCGTGAGGGGCAGCACCCCTATCACCGCCGACACGGCCTGCGGCATCGCATCCAGCGAGAACAGCGTCCCGCACAGGAAGGTCATCGGCATTATCACCAGGCTCGTGAACAGCGTCAGCGTCAGGTTCGAGTTGGCCAGCATCCCGGACACGACCCCCAGGAGGGAGTACACCATGCTGGAGACGACCACCAGCACGGGGACCCACGGACTGAGCGACATCTCCGGGCATATCGCCATGCCCAGGACGTACAGGATCAAGCAGCTGATGACACCGCGGACCGCTCCCGCATAGGCCTTCCCCAGGGCTATCGCCGTGGGGCTCATGGAGCACAGGATCAGCTCGTCGAAGCTCTGGTAGTAGACACGCTGGACCATCACCTTGGTCGCCACGGTGTTGAAGCTGGACGTCAGGGTGGTCAGGGCCATCACACCGGGTATCATGAACGCGATGTACGGGAACCCGTCCACGGTCATCCCCTTCCCCAGACCGTATCCGAACGCCACCAGGTACAGCAGCGGGGCCACCAGGCAGGTGACCAGAATGCTCGGGATGTTCCTGCGTATGAAGCACATGTCGATCCATGACACGCGCACGGAGTCTGCGATCAGGCTCATATCTTGTACGACACCTCCTCGGTGGCGACCGTCTCCCTTCCCGTGAGCTCCAGGAAGACGTCCTCCAGGTTCGTCGCCCTGGAGACGGTCGGGACGTCCGACGGCAGGGAGTCCAGGAACGAGCGGGCTTCGTCGCGTTCCGTGAAGTACCGGTACGACTTGCGCCCCTCGGAGCGGTACTCCACCGCCCACTGCCCTATGGACCTGCACAGGTCGGCTGGCGTCCCCTCCCGGACTATGCGGCCGTGGTCTATGATGGCGACGCGGTCGCAGAGCTCCTCCGCCTCGTCCATGTAGTGGGTCGTGATGAATATCGTCGTCCCCTCGGAGTTCAACTGCCTGATGAGGTCCCACAGCATGTGCCTGGACTGGGTGTCCAGTCCGGCGGTGGGCTCGTCCAGGAACAGGATGCGGGGACGGTGTATGATGGCGCAGACGATGGCGACGCGCCTCTTCCACCCTCCGGACAGGTTGATGGCGAGACGGTCCAGGTAGGGGGTCAGACCCATGAGCTCGGTGAGCTCCGCTATCCTCTCGTCCGCCTCCCTGCGGGACATGCGGTGCAGCATGGCGTGGTAGCGTATGTTCTCCAGGACGGAGACGTCGCGGTCCAGGGCCGTGTGCTGCTGGATGATGCCTATGCTCTCCTTGACCGGGTCGGACGACCCGGAGATGCGGTGCCCGTCCACCTCTATCTCCCCCGATGTGGGTGAGGATAGGGTGGTGAGCATCCTCATGGTCGTGGTCTTCCCGGCACCGTTGGGACCAAGGAAACCCATGATCTCCCCCTCCATTATGTCCACGTCGATGCCGTCGACGGCCACGTGGT
>JAZODL010000224.1:0-2311 GCA_045596945.1 Candidatus Methanomethylophilaceae archaeon
ATGTTGGAGAATCAACGATGTTGATTTTAAGCGTTTTCAGGACGGGTCTGGGATGTGTGTGAAACTGAGTTTAATGCAATCCCATCGTCGTGGTGATGAGATGGTGTGCCGCGGGGCGGTGCCCCGCGACTGGGATGGGGAAATCGTTTCAGGCCCTCTGGATGAGGCACGCGTCGGTGGTGACGTCGTACTCCCCGCTGAGGTTGTCGATGTACCCGTCGATGACCTCCTGCGCCAATTCGTCGCCGTAGTCCTCGCCGAAGACCTCGGGGTAGAACACGGATGCGATGTACGCCACCCTGAGGGGTGCGGGGAGGTTCGCGTTCAGGAGCACGAAGTTGCCGTCCGCGTACGCCTGGAGGTTGCTGAAGTTCGAGGAGTAGGACTCGTACTCCGCCTCGCCGTCCACATCCCCGAACCCGAGGGACGTGGAGTGGATGATGTAGTCGAACTCGTAACCGTACAGCCAGTCCATGCCGGGCTTCCAGGATGTGAAGGTCGTGTCGCCGGTGATGACGTTGACGCCTCCCGCCAGGATGGGCAGGGGGTGGTACTCGGAGGACACCCCGGAGACGTTGGTGGTCCTGTTGGTTGCGATGCACGTTGCCCTGTCTGCGATGTCGGCGGTCTTCTCCGAGACCTCGGAGAGGATGGAGTCGCAGAAGCGGGTGTAGTCGTTGGCCTGCTCCTCCCTGTCGAGGAGGAAACCCATCGTGAGCGTGCCCATCATGGACTCCAGTCCTGACTCGCCGCCGTCGACGTTGAACCTGACGACGGGCACCCCGGACTGCACGATCTCCGCCTCGTTGGTGACGTAGCGTGTGGAGGTCGTGGTCACGAGCACGGTGTCCGCGTCGGCCACGTTGGAGATGAGGCTGAGGCTGGGCACGGTGGTGGAGGTCCCCCTGATGGATGGGATCCCCTTCAGGTCGGAGTACATGGGGTCGTCGGCATCGGAGAGCGCTATGCCCCTGATCATGGATCCCGCGCCGAGGATCTTCAGACCGAGTGCGACGTTGTCGCCCACGACCACCATGTTGGTGATCGGGTAGTCCACGGACGAGACCACGAGGTCGTCCCCGGAGACGTAGGCGTAGTTGAGGGTCATGGCCTCGCGGTCCACGATCCTCCTCAGCATGTCGACGTCGTCCCGGTCGAGGTCGCCGTCGTCATCGGTGTCGGCCAGGGGGTTGGTCTCCCTCCAGCCGTCACCGGTGCCGATGAGTGATTCGAGTTTCTCTATGTCCCTGTCGTCGATGTAGTCGTCGTTGTCCGCGTTCCCCATGATGAGGAGGCGTCCCTCGAGGTTCGGGGACCTGTACTCGTCCCCGTCGTCGGAGACGAGGACGAATGCGGCACCCGCGACGACCAACAGTGCGACGACACCTATCGCTATGATCTTGGTGTCCACCATTGTATCAAGTTGGAATATACATCCAACATACTTATACGGATACCGTGCCGCTCACACCCATTGGCGCCTGTGGTTCCTGAGCAGCAGGAATATGAACAGGGGGCACCCGATCAGCGCGGTCACCACGCCCACCGGCAGGGCACCGGCGACCCTCGCGATGCATTCGGCGACCACCAGGAGCAGCGCCCCCAGCAGACCGGACGTGACGGACAGGTGCGCGCACCCGGAATCGGTGAGGCACCTGGCGATGTGCGGTGCGACCAATCCGATGAACCCTATGGTCCCGGTGAAGCACACCATGCACGCCACGGTCAGGGACACCACGGCCATGACCGCGGTCCTCAGGCGGCCGGGGTCCACGCCCATGGTGTGCGCCATGTCGTCGCCCATGGACAGGATGTCCACCCTGCGGGAGAGGAACAGGACCACCACGAGGCAGAGCAGCATGGGTGCCGCCAGCACGGGGATGTTTTCCCATGTCCCCTTGCCGACGGTCCCGAGGTTCCAGATGTAGACCTCGCTGAGCTGCGTGGGGTCCGCGTAGAGCATCATCAGCGACGACACCGAGCCGAAGGCGTACATCATCGCTATCCCTGCGAGGATGGTTGTCGTCGGGGTCATCCTCATCCTGGTCGACAGCAGGACCACCACCGCCGTGGGAATCAGGGAGAACAGGAAGGCGTTGACCATCAACGGCAGATCCCCGTCCAGGAACGGGACCACCGAGAAGCCGCCGACCAGGAACAGGGTGGCGCCCAGCGACGCACCGGACGACACCCCGAGGGTGTACGGGTCCGCCAGGGGGTTCCTCATCACGGACTGCATCACCGCACCGCACATCCCCAGGGTGAAACCCATGACGGCGGCCGTCACGGCCACCGGGAGGCGCGTGTCCCA
>JAZODL010000225.1:0-8047 GCA_045596945.1 Candidatus Methanomethylophilaceae archaeon
CGTGAGGATCAGGCAGAACATGGCCATGAGCGCGGGCGCCCAGAACGTGGCCCTCCAGTCGAGGGCGTTGATCAGCACGGTGCCGATGACCGGTGCGAGGATGGGCCCGAGGATGCCCAGCGCCGCCGTGATGGACAGCGCCCGTCCCATCTCCCTTCCCTTGAAGCAGTCCTTGATGAGGGCCATGGAGATGCATATGGAGCCGGCACCACCGACCGCCTGCACCACCCTGAGCGCTATGAGCGTCCACACGTCGGTGGCCAGACAGCACAGGAAGCTCGTGGCGATGTAGACGATGAGCGATGCGGAGAGGATGATGCGCCTCCCGTACTTGTCGCTGAGCGGACCCAGGACGAGCACGCTCACGGCCAGCGAGAGCATGAAGAGGTACATGATCATGCTCATCACGGCCTCGGTGGTCCCGAACTCGGTGACCATGTCCGGCAGGGCGGAGAGGAACATGTCCGTGGACACGGGTCCGAACAGACTCAGCAGGATTATCAGGAGAAGCAGGGTTCTACGTCCAAGCATTCAAGCACCAGCTCCCAAACGGGATACGGTGGTGAAAGTGGATTCCGTTTAAAAACTGTCGATTCAGGGGCCTTCCCGGGACAGTGTGTCGCGGACGACGAGCGCCGTACCCAGGACCATGACCGCCAGTGCCGGGAGGAACAGCGTCGACAGCGGGATGCCGAACAGGAGGGCCGACAGCCCGGCACCGATGAACGGGGACACCGCGTAGTAGGCGCTGACGCGTGCGGCACCCAGGTCCCTCTGCGCCCGGATGTACAGGGCTATGCTTATCCCGTACGACAGGAAACCGAGCAGGAGTGCGTACGCCATCGGAACGGGGTCCGGGACGCCCGCTCCCATGATCCATGCCACGATGGCCGCGCCGAGCCCGGAGAACACGCCCTTGACCATGGTGACCTGCAGCGGATCCCTTTCGGAGAGCCTGCGGGTGAAGTTGTTCTCCAGACCCCAGCATGCGCACGCAGCCAGGATGAGGAGCGATCCGGGGGACAGGGTCAGTTCGGACGGGTCCCCCATGGACAGCATGATGCAGGACACGGTTATCAGCGCGATGGCAAACCAGAGCGTCGGAGACACGACCTCCCCGAAGACCACCATGGCGATGGTGCCGGTGGCGACGATCTCGAAGTTGTTGAGCAGGGACGCCTCCGCGGCCGTGGTGGACGACAGTCCCATCATGAGCAGGACGGGTGCGGCCACATCCAGGACAACCATCGCCAGGATGTACGGTGCGTCGCCACGTCCCAGGGACCCGCCGTCACCGCGGATCCCGATCAACCTGCGCACAGACAGGACGGCCACGAGCCCGATCCCCGCACCCAGGTACAGGAGTGATGCCATCGCAGACGGGTCCACGTCCCCCATGAGGATCTTGGATGCGGGTGCGCTGAGCGCGTACAATGCGGCTGCTGCCAGCGCGAGGACGGGTGCGGCGATCGTGACGGATCCGGACATGGTACCGTCGGGATGGTATGAACGTGGTGGATATAATGGGATTTATGAAGAAAAACTGTAAGTTGTTTGGTCCGTGCCACCTCCCGGCGGAAGGTAACACGGGTGTGTGGGATCACTCTCCGGCCAGGCGCTTCCAGCAGTTCTCGATGAGCTGCGTCTCCTGACGGATGACCTCGTCCCTGAGCATGATCTGCTCGATCGCCTTGGCGATCTGGACGTCGGTGGAGGATGACGAGGTTCCCCCGTAGGAGTTCCTCCTCTCCACGCATCTCCTGACGGGTAGCACGTAGTAGACGTCCTCCTCGATCCTGTCGGAGAACGTCCTGAGCTGTTCCAGGGTCATGTCCTCGAGGTTGATGCCCGAGTCGATGCTGTACCTGACCGCGGCGCCCACGATGCCGTGGGCCTCGCGGAACGGGACGTCCTTCGTCACGAGGTAGTCGGCGAGGTCAGTTGCGTTGATCTGTCCCCTGCTGGTGACCTCCATCATCCTGTCCGCCTTGAACGAGGATGTGGCGATGACCTTGGACATGATCTCCGCACAGGAGATCACGGTCGCCATGGACTCCATGACGGGGCGCTTGTCCTCCTGGAGGTCGCGGTTGTAGGTCAGCGGGAGGCCCTTGGTCATGGCGATCATGGTCATGAGCGCACCGATGACGGATCCGGTCCTGCCCCTGACGAGCTCCGCGATGTCGGGGTTCTTCTTCTGGGGCATGATGGAGGATCCGGTGGTGTACCTGTCGTCCATCTCGATGAACCCGAACTCCTGGGAGGACCAGAGGACCAGCTCCTCGCAGAGCGAGGAGAGGTGCACCGCCGTCTGGGCGGCGCAGAACGCCAGCTCGGACACGAAGTCCCTGTCGCTGACGGAGTCCATGGAGTTCTCGGTGGGCTCCCTGAAGCCGAGCGCCTCGGATGTCATGTGCCTGTCGATGGGGTACGTGGTGCCGGCGAGGGCGGCGGAGCCCAGGGGGCACTTGTCCATCCTCCTGAACGCGTCGAGGAACCTGTCGGCGTCCCTGGAGAACTTGAACGCATGGGCGAGCATGTGCTGGGCGAGGGTCACGGGCTGCGCGTGCTGCATGTGGGTGAACCCGGGCATCACGGTCTCCCCGTTGTCCTCGGCGACCTTGACGAGGCTCATCATGAGCCCGTTGACGGCGCCGGCCGCCCTGAGGGCGTCGTCCCTGAGGTACATCCTGAAGTCCGTGGCCACCTGGTCGTTCCTGCTCCTCCCGGTGTGGAGCTTCCCGCCGGCGGGGCCGATCCTCTTGGTGAGGGTGAACTCCACGTTGGTGTGGATGTCCTCCTGGCTGTAGTCCAGTTCGAACCTGTCCTCCCTGACCTCGTCGAGGATGACCTTCAGTCCCGCGATGATGCTGTCCGCATCCTCGGCGGGGATGATGCCGCACTTCCTGAGCATCCTCACGTGGGCGAGGGACCCCATGACGTCGTAGAACGCCATCTTGGAGTCGACGTCCAGGGAGGATGTGAACGCCAGCGTGGAGTCGTCCATGCCGACGGCGAACCTTCCCGACCAGAGTGCCTGCTGCAAGGGATCACTTCTTGGGGTGTGCCTTCGCGGCGGTCCTTCCGGGGAGTCCCCAGATGTAGATGAAACCGAGCGCCGACTCGTGGTCGAAGCTGTCTCCCTCGGCATAGGTGCTGAGTCCGCTGTCGTACATGGAGTAGGGGGACTTCCTTCCGACGACAGTCGCGCTTCCCTTGTAGAGCTTCATCCTGACGGTTCCGGTGACGTACTCCTGGGTGGCCTCGATGAAGGCCTGGAGGGGCTCGCGGAGACCGCCAAACCAGAGTCCGTCGTAGATTATCTGACTGAACTTCTGCTCGATTCCGCGCTTGTACTCGATGGTGTCGCGGGCGAGGGTCATGGCCTCCAGCGCCCTGTGGGCGGTGATGAGGGTGACCGCGGCGGGGCACTCGTAGGTCTCGCGGCTCTTGATTCCGACGAGACGATCCTCGACGTGGTCGATCCTTCCGACGCCGTGGTTGCCGGCGACGGTGTTGAGCTTCTCGATGAGCTGGACGCCGCCCATCCTCTCGCCGTTGAGTCCGACGGGGACACCCTTCTCGAACTCGATCTCGATGTACTCGGGCGTGTCGGGTGCCTTCTCGGGGTCGACGGTGTTCTCCCAGACCTCCGCGGGGGGCTCCGCCCAGGGGTCCTCGAGAATACCGCACTCGCAGGAGCTTCCCCAGAGGTTCTCGTCCCTGGAGTAGGGGCTCTCCTTCTTGACGATGATCTCGATGCCGTGCTCCCTGGCGTACTCGATCTCCTCCTCTCTGGTGGTGATCCACTCCCTCATGGGGGCGATGATCTGGAGCTCGGGGTCCTGGGAGATGATGCCGACGTCGAACCTGACCTGGTCGTTGCCCTTGGCGGTGCATCCGTGGGCGATGTACTTCGCGCCCTCGGCCTTGGCGACCTCGACGAGCTTCTTCGCGATGAGGGGCCTGGCGACGGACGTGCTCAGGGGGTAGATGTCCTGGTAGAGTGCGTTGGCCCTGATGGAGGGCCAGATGTAGTCCTGGACGAACTCCTCGGTGGCGTCGATGAAGTCGGACTTGATGGCGCCGTTCCTGAGTGCGCGGGCGACGATGTCGTCCTTGTTCGGGGGCTGTCCGACGTTGATCGCGATCGCGATGACGTCGACGTTGTACTTGTCCTGGAGCCAGTGGATGGCGACGGACGTGTCGAGTCCTCCGGAGTAGGCGAGGACGACCTTGTCCCTTCCGGGGGTTCCGTTACCGTTGGAGCTAGAGCATGCTGTCATGATATCGTCCGAGTCAACGGGTCCCGATTTATTATGGTTGTCCATGCGCGTGTTTAAGGCGGAACTGAGCGGGCACCGTCCAGTGCGAATGCGTACAATCGGTGTCCACCCGTACATCGGCACCTCCGCCGTGCCGGGGACGGTCAGAGACGTCCAGACGGGACCGCCTGCGGCCACGCGACACGGGGGGTACACCTTGTTCCCCGCGTCACAACACGGTCCGCACACCGCCACATCTGTTCCTGGCGGAACGTATGTTACACCACGTGTCTGAAATGGAACAATACACTTATTAACGGTCCACCGATGGTCGAACCCTGCTGTAACAGAGGAGCGTATGCCCATATGACAAGAGTCGGAATAATAGGTGGAACCGGATACACGGGCGGGGAGCTCGCCCGCATCCTCAGCACACACCCTGATGTAGAGATAGCCGCGATGACATCCCGTCAGAACTCCGGACTCAGGGTCCAGGACGTGCACACGTACCTGAGGGGCTATGTCGACCTCACCTTCACCGAGAGGATATCCGACACGAAGGACCTCGATTTGGTGTTCGTGGCGACGCCCCACGGCGTGGCCATGAAGGAGATCCCCGCGCTCATGGAGCAGGGGATCAAGGCCATCGACCTGTCCGGGGACTACCGTCTCCACGACGTCGATGTCTACCAGCGCTGGTACGGTCACGAGCACACGGATCCCGACAACCTGCAGGACGCGGTGTACGGGCTCCCCGAGTTCTTCCGCGACGAGTTGAAGGGGGCGGACCTCGTGGCCAACCCCGGGTGCTACGCGACATCCGTCATCCTCGCATGCGGCCCCCTGATGAAGGCGGGGGTTGTCGGAGAGGACGTGATCGTCGATGCGAAGTCCGGGACATCCGGTGCCGGGATGGTCCCCGCCGTGCGCACCCACCACTCGACGTGCGGCGAGTCGATCATACCGTACAGCGTGGGCAGCCACCGCCACACACCCGAGATCGAGATGGCGGTCGACAGGTTCGCGGGATTGCACACGAAGGTCACCTTCGTGCCCCAGCTGATACCCATCGTCCGCGGTATCCTCTCATCATGCTACTTCGACATCGAGGGGGATCTGACCCAGGAGGATGTCGATGCGATATACGAGAAACAGTACGGAGGGGAGACGTTCGTGCACTACGTGCAGGACCCCTCCATCCGCGCGGTGGTGGCATCCAACCACGCGCAGACGGCCTCGAAGGTGCTCGGCGACAAGGTCGTGTCGTTCGGGGTCCTCGACAACCTCGTCAAGGGCGCGTCGGGACAAGCCGTCCAGTGCATGAACCTCATGCTCGGACTGGATGAGAAGACCGGACTGAACTTCCCCGGACTGGGGGTCTGAATATGGTAGAGATAATAGATGGCGGTGTCACGACCCCCCAGGGGTTCAAGGCCGCAGGTGTGCACAGCGGTGTGAAGTACCGCTCCCTGGATCTCGGAGTCCTGTACTCCGAGGTCCCGGCAAGTGCTTTCGTAGGATACACGAGCAATAACGTCAAGGCTGCGCCGGTGCAGGTGATGATGAGGGAGAACTCCCCCACCCTGTCCGCCGTCGTCATCAACAGCGGGAACGCCAACGCGCTGACCGGACGCCGCGGGATAGAGGATGCCATCGCCATGAAGCAGGCGGTCGCATCCGAGCTCAACCTGGACCCCGTCCAGGTCGGTGTGATGTCCACCGGACTCATCGGCCGCTTCATGGACATGCACAAGATCCGTTACGGCATCTCCCGTGCATGCCGCGAGCTCGGTTCCGGACGCGAGTGCGACGGTCTCATCGCCGAGGCGATCATGACCACGGACACCATCAAGAAGGAGTGCGCCGGCCGCGTCCGCCTCCAGGACGGCACGCTGGTCTACATCGGCGGCATCTCCAAGGGCAGCGGTATGATCGCACCCCACATGAAGGTCCTCCACGGGACCACCCTGTCCCTGATCACCACCGACGCCACCCTGTCCCCCGCGTTCAGGGAGAAGTGGCAGGAGATCCTCGACGACTCCATGAACATGGTCTCAGTCGACGGCGACCAGTCCACCAACGACACCTGCATCCTGCTCGCCAACGGCAAGGCCAACGGCAAGTGCGCGGACGACGACCCCGAGTTCATCGAGGCCCTCCGCACGGTCATGACCAGGATAGCACGCACCATCGCCATGGACGGCGAGGGCGCCACCAAGCTCATCGAGGTCCAGGTAACCGGTGCCGACACCAAGGAGGACGCCCGCAAGCTGGTCAAGACGATCATCAACTCGCCCCTCGTCAAGTCCGCCATATTCGGATCCGACCCCAACTACGGGCGCATCATGATGGCCCTGGGCAACAGCGGCTGCAAGTTCAACCTGGAGGACGTGCGCCTCACCATCAAGGGTGGTGACATGGAGGTCCCCATCCTGGACTCCGGTGCGCCGATCTTCCAGGAGGAGCGCGCCGTGGAGGTCGTCCGCATGGCGATGGACAACAAGGAGGTCACCATCCTGGTGGACCTGGCCATCGGTCGTGAGTCCGCCACCGGTTGGGGATGCGACCTCACGTACGACTACGTCCGCATCAACGCGGAGTACGCTACCTGAGGTGCCCGGTATGGACGACCTGTATGTGCTGAAGTTCGGCGGGAACGCCATACGCGGCCACGACGACCTCATGCGCCTGTCCGGCGAGATAGCCCAGATCATGGGCGAGGGTGCGAAGGTGATCCTCGTCCACGGCGGCGGACCCGAGATTTCCGAGGAGATGGAGAGGCGCGGCATGACCCCCAAGAAGGTCCACGGCGTCAGGGTCACCGACGCCGACGGCCTCGAGATTGCGGAGATAGTCCTCCGCAGGCTCAACTCCGAGGTCGTGTCCTGCCTGCAGGAGTCCGGCGTCACCGCACTCGGCATACCCGGGTACTTCTGCACCCTGTGCGAGAGGAAGGCCCCCATGAGGGTCGTCGGTGACGACGGTGCCGAGACCGAGGTAGACATGGGTCTGGTCGGCGAGGTCGTGGACATGACGCCCGACTGCCTGTTCGACCTGCTGGACCAGGGCATAGTCCCCGTCGTCTACCCCATAGGCAAGGACGCGGACGGCAGGATGCTCAACGTGAACGCGGACACCATGGTCGCGGGCATCGCGGCAGGTGTCGGATGCGTGGAGATGATAGCGATAACCGACGTCCCCGGGATACTCAGGGACGTCTCCGACCCCTCGTCCAAGGTGGACAGGCTCACCCTCGACGAGGTCGACTCCCTCATAGCCGACGGGACCATATCCGGAGGGATGATCCCCAAGGTGGAGGCGTGCCGCAAGGCACTGCTGTCCGGGGTGGGAACGGTCCGCATGGTCAACGGTAAGGACCCCCGGAGCATCGTGACGGACGTCCTGAGGGACGTACCCCACGGAACAGTGATCACGAAGTGATGTACATGGAATTCAACGAGATTAAGGAGATCAGTTCGAGAAACCTCTTCCAGAACTACGGTCGCATGGACCTGTCGTTCACACGCGGCAGCGGATGCACCCTCTACGACACGGAGGGACGCGGGTACCTGGACCTGGTCGCGGGCATCGCGGTAAACTCGGTGGGTCACTCCCATCCCAGATGGGTGGAGGCCATGCAGGACCAGGTGTCCCGTCTGATCCACGTGTCCAACCTCTACCACATCGAGGAGCAGGCGGCGCTCGCCGAGAGGATCGCGGCCGTCACCCCCGGTGACCTCGACCGCACCCTGTTCGTGAACAGTGGTGCCGAGGCCAACGAG
>JAZODL010000226.1:0-4454 GCA_045596945.1 Candidatus Methanomethylophilaceae archaeon
ACTTGTCTTCCTAAGACCGCTTGGCCTCCGACTTCGCGAGGACCTTGGCCTTCCTCGCCTCGTCCACGACGATGCTGATCACACGGATGTGCTCCTCGTGGCTGAGCATGGCCGACTCCCCCGTGGATCCGCACGGGATGAGGGTGTTGACCCCGTTCTCCTCCTGGAACCTGACGAGTCTCCTGAGGGCCTCCTCGTCCACGGATCCGTCCCTGTCGAAGGGTGTGATGATAGCCGTACCTGTACCTGCAAACATTCTCTCAGGCCTCCCCGAAATGCTCCTTCAGTATGAGGCGGGTACGGGTGCTCAGGATGTTGTCGTAACGCCTGACGCGCTCTATGATGTCGTTGAGGTGCTGTGAGGACTCCACATCCACGATCGCGATGATGTCCTGGTCGCCTGTGACCTCGAACACCTCAGTCACGCCGTCGTAGCTGGCGAGCTCCCGGGCTATGCCCTGGGTGTCGGTGTTGACGTCGATCCTGATCTCAACTAGTGCCTTGACGTTCCTGGAACTCGTCTTGATCGTGAAACCACGGATGATGCCCTCCTCGACCATCCTGTGGACCCTGCTGCGCACGGTACCCTCGGAAACGCCGATCTGGCTAGCTATCTCCACGAAGGGACATCTCGAGTCCCTCTTCATTATCTCGACGATCTTCTTGTCAAGGTTGTCCATCATAGAATCACCCGCAGCATACTGCTTCTGATGGCCGGATTAGATAATCTAATTATATAAACTGTGGGATTTCGTTGAAGAGTCGCTGGAATCCTCAGTGTCTCAAGGTGAAAGAAAGGGGAAAGGGTTTGGGTTCTGCGGAATCCGCAGAACCGATCAGTCCATGGTCTTATCCGAATCCTTCTTTTTCCCGTCGCAGGGATCGAGGATGTCGATCTCGAGCCTGTTGTAGGGGATCTCGACGTCGTTGTCCTTGAAGAGCTTGAAGATGATCTCGCGGATCTGTCCAGCGTAGTGCGAGTTGTTGTCGAAGTCGTCCACGTAGCAGGCGAGCCTGTACTCTATGCCAGAGTCCAGGAAGTTCGTCAGCCTGGTGGTGGGCATGGGCCTGGTACCGTCCGTGATGACATGCGGGTGCATGTTGGCCGCCCTGACCATGAGCTCCTTGACGAGCGAGAGGTCGGAGTCGTACGCCACGGACATGTAGATGAACACCCTGGTGTCCTTGGAATCGCGGGTGAGGTTGACTATCATCGACGAGGAGACCTTGTTGTTGGGCATGGTGATGATCTGGTCGTTGTCCCAGTTGTTGAACTCGGTGAACATCAGCTTGACCTTGCGCACGGTGTACACCTCCCCATCGATCCTCACGAAGTCCCCCTTCCTGAAGGGCCTGGTGGCGAGGAGGACCACTCCGCTGAAGAACTGGTTGAGTGTCTCCTGTGCACCCAGTGTGATACCCAAGGATATGACTCCCGCGCTGACCAGTATGCCCGCCAGGTCCACTCCGAAGGCAGCCATGATCGCCGCCACGGCCGTGACCGCGATGAGCAGTTTCCCGATCATCTTGAACAGGGGGATCAGGGAGTTGTCGAGGCCGTCCAGGTCCGTGCTCTCGTCTATGCCGTTGATGAGGGCGGTCATGATGAACAGGTAGAGCTGCCACACGATGATCGCGCCGATGACGACGTACAGGACCCTGGACGCCGTCGCAACCGCGGAGCAGAGCTCCGGACTGGCGCCGAGGATCTCGACGCACTCGTTGATGGCGATGATGAACATCATCAGGGTGATGGTCTCGGTGAGGGCGATCTTGAGCTTGTCCTTCTCCTGCTGTGTCTTCCTCACGCCGACCAGTTTGGTGAACAGGGGGATGGCCACGTACGACACGACCACGGTACCCAGGATCCAGAGGGCCAGGGTCACCAGGGCGGTGAACCATGCGCTGTCGAGCGGTTCGCCGAGGTTGTTCGGGATGATGCCGAAGAACTTGTTGTAGGAGTCGTCGCTGGAGAGGGACGATTCCACGACCGCATCGATGATGAGTGTGAACGTGATGGTCCTCGCCCCCATAGGATCCGTGATATCCGTTGCGACGATCCTGGTCTCGGTGGGCACGGTCTGGTTGTCCGCATAGATGTCCGCGGTCAGGGTGACCGTCACTGTGCATATGAACTCCCCGTCGGAGGACGGTCCGATCAGGTTCCTGTCGGTGGTTGCGGCGGTCGTCACGACCCCTGTGCCGTCGCCCGATGTCGTCACGTTGATGTAGTCGTCGGTGTAGTTGATCAGATACACGGTGATGTCCGTGCTGTTGCCGTTCCCGACGTTCGCCGAGAAGTGCAGGTCCATGTTTCCGTTGGCGGATGCCTCCGTGCGCACATCGTATCCGGGGATGCTCACACCGATGTCCGAGGACGAGAGGGCATCCCCCTCATCCATGGTCATGGGCACCAGCACGGTCACCAGGGCGATGATTGCGACAGCGGTCGCCATCTTCCTAATATCCATAGCGCGAGTAAAGACCCATCATATTATAACCTGAGTGCGATCGCGAAACGATGGTTCCGTGGGTTTTCCTCATGGGGTCCCTGGCGATCCTGGTCGTTCTGACCTCCGCATCGGTCCATGACATCCGCACCAGGGAGGTTCCGGACTCGCATTGGGTCGTGTCCGGTGCCGTGGCCCTCGTCATGTTGGCATCGGACCCGCGGTGCGGCATCCTGCCGACGTCAGCCCTGGTGGCGGGATCGGCCCTGTTCCTGTCGTACATGCTCTCGCCGTCGCTGGTCGGTGCGAGGGCGGCCCCCGTCGTCCTCGCCGCATGTCTTCTGTCGGTCTATGCCGTCCATGGGGGAGATCCCCGCGGTGCGGTGGTCGCGGGCATGTTCGCACTGTACATGCTCCTGTACCTCACCGGGGTCCTGCGTGGAGGCGCGGATGCGAAGGCGATGTTCGTCCTGACACTGGCGTTCCCGTTGTTCCCCGATCACGCGGGTCTCCCGTCGGGCCTGCTGCTGAACCCCTCCATCGCGATCCTGGCGGTCGCATCCGTCCTGACCCTCGTATCCACTGCACGGGTTCTTGCGAGAAACGTTGCGGACGGTCGTGTGTGCCCGGGTATGTTCTCGAACTACAGGGTCCCGCTGTCCGAGGCGAGGGGCATGTTCGTCTGGCCGGTGGAGGATGCAGTGGACGGCAGGGTGGTGCCGTGCCGTATCGGGGATGACGCGGGGTCGGTGCTCGACAGGTTGGCCGCCGCAGGTGCCACCTCCGTCCTGGTGACCCCCATGATCCCGTTCATGGTGCCGGTGACCGCCGCGACGGTGCTGGTCCTGGTCGCGACCCTCATCTTACGATGTCGATCCTGCGTCCGCACTGGCTGCACCTGTCCCCATCCAGGGATACGATGTCCACCAGGTACCCGAGGCGCTCGATGAGCACGGTGCCGCAACCGGGGCAGACGGTGTCGTCCGCATCCTCGATCAGGGTGTTCCCGACGTAGACGTGCTCCAGTCCGCAGTCGATGCCGATCTGCCTGCACCGTATCACCGATTCCACGGGTGTCCACTGGACGTCCATCATCTCGTTGTCCGGATGGAACCTGGTGAAGTGCACCGGGACGCCGGGGGACAGCTCGTCGCGCACCCATGTGCAGAAATCGACGATCTCGTCATCGGAGTCGTTGTACCCGGGGATGACGAGGTACGTCAGCTCGAGATGGACGCCCTCCTCCAGGATGATGCGTGCGGACTCCAGGACGTCGCGCAGGTGTGCTCCGCAGACCTTCATGTAGAACTCGTCGGTGAACCCCTTGATGTCCACGTTCATGGCCTCGGTCACCCTGCAGAGCTCCCTCAACGGGGACTCGTTCACCAGTCCGTTGGTGACCAGGACGATGCGCAGGTCCGGATCGGCCTCCGCCACGTCCATGATGTACTCGAACCATATCACCGGTTCGTTGTACGTGAACGCCAAGGTGTCCTGAAGCTCCCTCCTGCAGAGGGCGACGAGCTCGTCAGGCCTCTCGTAGGTGGTCCTCTTCTTCCCGGAGGACAGCATGGATATGGCGTAGTTCTGACAGTGCTTGCATGACATGTTGCAGCCTATGCCGCCGACGGAGAAGCAGCGGCCGCGGGGTCTGTAGTGGTACAGGGGCTTCTTCTCCACCGGGTCCACGCACAGGGACGAGACCTTCCCGTACGAGTACGCCACCAGTATGTCGTCGTCCGCCCTTCTGGCACCGCACCTGCCGTATCCGCCGTAGGGGATCATGCACCCGTGCGGGCACAGTCCGCACACGTATCCGCCGTCGACGCGCTCGTAGAACGCGGCCTCGGTGCGGTCCTCAGAATGCGCCATGTCCGATCCCCCTGCGCTCGCCGTCGTGGACCAGCTCCGCCCTGCCCGTGTCGTTCACGAGTCCGATGATGGAGAACTCCACCTCCGCATCGTAGACGCGTTCCAGTCCGTCGCGGTCGATGGTGAAGACCA
>JAZODL010000227.1:0-7879 GCA_045596945.1 Candidatus Methanomethylophilaceae archaeon
TGGGGGTGGGACTCCTACCTGGCCGAGGTCAATGCGGGGGAGGGTGCGAAGGTCCGTCCTTGGATGAGGGTGTACATGACCTATGTGCTGCCCGTAGTGGTCGGGACGATCCTCGTCGCCGGACTCGTGTCCATGTTGTGAAGGCGGTTCCGGGGCCATCCGGCCCCGGTCCACATCAATCCCCTTCGATGAGAAATTGTGTGAAAGGGGGTTGGTTGAGGTTTCGTGTCAGTTCTGCTGACTCATTACCTCGAGCTGGCTGATGACGTTCCAGATGAGCGTCCTGCCGTGCAGAGGTATGTTGGGATCGTTCGCGAGGTCGTCGAGGATGACGATCGCACTGGTTGCGCGGACGTCCATGGCCTCCTTGGTGTCGAGAAGCCTGGCCTTCGCGTCTGTAGCCCCCTTCCTGATGTTCCTGGGGATGGATGTGTCCTCGGCGAGCATGTCGAGGACGTCTGTTATCTGTTTGACCTTGTCTGCCATAGGGATGCCTCCTCAGAGTGTCTCGAATTCTTCCTGGAGATCCTGCATGAGCTGCTCGAGGACCTCTTCGAAGTTCATGGACCTGTACTCCCTGACCCCGCCGAGATCGCTCTGGATCTTGACGACAAAATCGTTGTTCTCCTTTACAAGCTCTACGTTACAAAGAACCTCTTCCATTTCAAATACCCCCTGGGGTCTAATCAGGCCAACAAGGAACCCATATAAATAACTAGGTAGTTGGGAGACCCGCGATTCCACTCCGGTCGGGACACCGACAGGGGAAGCGCACGGGTCCGTCTTCGCGATGCGAGGGTGCTTCCACCACCCCCCGGGGACCCGGGGAGTGACACATGTCGTTGGGTTTGGGCATAGACACTGGTGGTACGTACACGGACGCAGTAATCATGGACCTCGATTCCGGGGAGGTGGTGTCGAAGGCGAAGTCGCCGACGACCAGGGAGGACCTCTGCATAGGGATCAGGGGCGCTGTCGGCTCGATGGATCCCGAGGTCCTGGCGGAGGTGGGCCTGGTCGCACTGTCGTCGACGCTCGCCACGAACTCGATCGTCGAGGGGAAGGGCTGCAGGGTCGCACTGGTCGGTGTGGGCAAGTGCTACGACAACTCCGTCCATGTGGACCGCACCGTCGAGGTGGCCGGCGGACACAACCTCCACGGCGGTGAGGAGAGGCCACTCGACGAGGTCTCCGTGCGCCGTTTCCTGGAGTCGCTACGGGGCGAGGTGGATGCCCTCGCCGTGAACTCCGTCTTCTCCGTCCGCAACCCGGAGCACGAGAACCGCGTCAGGGCCATGGCCCGCGACATCCTCGGTGTCCCGGTGGTCTGCGGGCACGAGTTGTCATCGTCCCTCGGGTTCAACCAGCGCGTGTCGACATGCGTGATGAACGCCCGCCTGATCCCCGTCATGGACGAGCTGATCAGGGCGGTGAACGCCATCCTGGCCGAGTACCGCGTGGGGGCGCCCCTCCTCATCGTCAGGGGGAACGGCTCCATGATGACAGAGGACTTGGCGCGCGAGAGGCCGATCGAGGCGGTGATGTCCGGTCCCACCGCCAGTCTGATGGGTGCAATGAGGCTGACCGGTCTCCGCGACGCGATCGTAATGGACATGGGGGGCACGACCACCGACATAGGGGTCCTGCGCGACGGCAGGCCCCGTCTGGACACCGAGGGCATGGTCATAGAGGGGAGGCGCACGCACATCACCGCCGCCAGGATAACCACGGCGGGGATAGGCGGGGACAGCCGCATCGTGGTGAACGGCCGCGGCAACGTCCTGGTGGATCCCGAGAGGATCGTGCCGCTCTGCGTGGCCGCCACCAGGTGGCCGGAGGTGTCCGAGCACCTTTCGCATGTGATGGACCACGACGTGGTCCCCTCCAAGCGCTCGACGGTCCTCAGCTCCGTCATGCTGGGGCACGAGATGTTCAGGACCCTCCGTTTCCCGGAACGCTGCGGCATGGCGCCGCACGACGTCGCGTTCATGCGCATGGCACTCGAATCGCCGGTGTCCACCGTCCGTGCCGGTGCGGTCCTGGGTGTGCACCCGTCATCCTTCGACGTGCACGGCATGATCGTGAGGGGCTACATACAGAGGATAGGGCTCACCCCCACGGACCTCCTCCACATCGGAGGGGAGTACACGGACTTCGACGCGGGCGCGTCGAGGATCGGAGCGGAGTACCTGGCGGCCAAGGCCGGTACGGACCCAGAGGGTTTCGTCGCGATGGCGAGGGAGGCGGTCAGGGTGAAGCTGGGCACGGCCCTCATGGAGGACCTGCTGGACGAGGAGCTCGGCACCACTGACCTCGGTCCCGCGGGCAGGGACCTGCTCATGAAGGCGGTGACCGGCCGCCACGGCAGGGACTTCGGATGCAGGGTGAAGGTCGACAAGCCGATCGTCGGCATCGGAGCGCCATCCGGTGTCTACATGCGCTGGGTCGGGGAGATGTTCGACACCGAGGTCATCGTGCAGCCGGATGCCGACGTGGGCAACGCCGTCGGGGCGGTGTCTTCCAGCCTGATGGAGTCCATGGAGTTCGTGGTCATGCCGGAGAACCTCGACGAGGAGGGATCGTGCTTCCAGGTGTTCTCGAGACTGGGGGCGATGACCTTCGAGACCCTGGACCGGGCGCTGTCGTGGATCGGGTCCGAGGGGACGGACCACCTGCGCGGTGTACTGGAGGCATGCGGGGCGGAGTCGGTGGCCACGAGGACGGAGCGCACCGACCGCACCATGTGGGGCCGTTCGGGGGAGGTACTCGCGGAGGCGAGGATCACAGTGACGGCCGTGGGGAAGCCCAGACCCTTCAGATGACGGTGCCGTCCACCAAGTCCGAAAGTTTTATAATAAAAACGTGATTAGGGGGCATCTCTCTATTCGTTACTCCAGTGGTAACGAAAAATGGGAAATGGTCGGCGGAAACGTCGGCTGGAGAACGATAAAATGGCAGATGAAGAGTCTATGGCATACGAGTTCCAGGACGAGCTCGAATCCAAAGCCCGCGGTTTCGGAAAGGGAAAGTACGGTAGGATCCTCAGGATGGCACGCACGCCCAGCAGGGACGAGTACGTCAAGACGATGTACATCACAGGACTCGGAATCGTCGTCATAGGCGCGGTCGGATTCGCCATCTGGTGGCTGATGTCCGTTCTGCCCACGTATTTCTGAGGTGCGTCCGATGGTCATCACCGTTGCAGACGACAGCCTCAGGAGGGTTTCTGCCGGAGGCAAGGGTTCCTGGACCCTGAACGTTGCCGCCGATGCACCCAGTGTGAAACTTTCGTTCTCAGTCACCACTGGTCCCGATGCAGAGAATGCCCCCGAGTGGGATGTGATCCTTCACGACTCCATGGCGGGCGAGCTCTGGATCCGCAACAACCCCGAGATCTCGGTCGACCTCCCCGGCAAGAACGCCAAGGAGTTCAAACTCGAGGTCATCTGTCCCGATGGGGCCAGGTACGGGGACTGCGTGACCGTGGAGATCACAGAGATCTCGGGCGGACAGACCGTCGTGTTCGAGGCGATGGCACAGCAGTCCATAAAGATCCTCAAGACCCAGATCGACCAGGAGGCGAGCGTCGCAAGGGACCTCTACTCCAAGGAGAGGGCGAACCAGGGCGAGAAGGATATATATGCGATTCTGAGTCCAGCAGGACTCAGAGGATACGTGTTCGTCGAAGGGATGGACACGGATCGTCTCCGTGAGAAGACCAGGGACATCAAAAAGGCCAGGGCCTTCATCGACGGGGAGACGGACATCGAGGAGATCAGCCCCTACCTCACGCCCATGTCCGCAGTGGTTGGAATCGTCGAGGGCGACATCGTCGAACTCATCAACGGTCCCTTCAAGGGCGAGAAAGCGAGGGTGCAGCAGATCGACCAGGGTAAAGAGGAGATCACCGTCGAACTCATCGAAGCCATGGTCCCCATTCCTGTCACTGTCAAGGGAGACAGCGTCAGGGTACTTGAAAAGGAGAAATGAGCAATGGTAGATACTGTTGAGGCATTGGTTGATGGAGGCAGGGCCTCCGCAGGTCCGCCCCTTGGTCCCGCACTCGGTCCCAAAGGAGTTAACATCGGTCAGGTCATCGCGAAGATCAACGAGAAGACCGCAGCATTCGAGGGAATGAAGGTCCCCGTCAAGGTCCTCATCAACGATGACAAGACCTTCGACATCAAGGTCGGAACCCCTCCCATGTCCGCACTGATTAAGGGCGAGCTCGGAATCGACTGCGGAGCGCACAACGCGAGGACCGAGAAAGTCGGAAACCTCACACTCGACCAGGCGAAGAAGATCGCGACCATGAAGCAGGACGATCTTCTCGGAGCCGACCTGAAGGCGAAGGTCCTCGAGGTCGCAGGAAACTGCGTCTCCGTCGGAGTCACCATCGACGGAAAGAACCCCAAGGACTTCCAGAAGGCGGTCAAGGCCGGCGAGTACGACGGCCAGTTCTGAAACTATCAAAGGGGCTCCGGCCCCGTTTTACCCCCGTATCCTGTTGGATGCGAAGCTTTTCCACGCAGTTAAAATCCATTGGTTCCCGGTGGTTGGTAATAGTTTATATACTACCTATTGTTAGCCCACCTTACTTGTAGGAGAGTCATAGACTCGTACGTACTACGAGGAGGAATTGTATTGGCAGAAAAACCAACCGTAATGGCCGTGCAGAAGGCACTCGAGAGTGCGAAGAAGCGCAATTTTACTGAGACGGTTGAGTTGGCCATCAATCTCAAGGACGTTGATCTGACCATCCCCAAGAACCGTATCCAGGAGGACATCATCCTCCCGTCCGGTCGCGGGAAGGCAGTCAAGGTCTGCGTTATTGGTGGTGGCGAACTTGCCTTGAAAGCCAAAGACGTGGCCGATCTCGTAATCACCCCCGAGGAACTCGGAGCGATTGCAGACGACAAGAAACAGGCTAAGAAGATCGCGAACAGCACCGATTACTTCATCGCCGAGGCACCCCTCATGGCGGTCGTCGGTAAGAGGCTCGGTACCGTTCTCGGTCCCCGCGGAAAGATGCCCAAGCCCATCGCACCCGGAGCAGATCCCAGTGCGATGATTGACGCACTCCGCAAGTCTGTGACCATCAGGACGAAAGACAGGAAGACCTTCCACGCACCCGTCGGAACAGTCGAGATGTCCGCAGAGGAGATCGCAGAGAATGTCGATCTCATCATCAAGCGTGTTGAGGCCCACCTTGAGAAGGGTAGGTACAACATCGCATCCGCGTACGTCAAGACGACCATGGGACCCTCGGAGAAGGTTTTGTAAGGAGGTTCAAAGATGGCACACGTCGCAGCTTGGAAGAAGGATCTCGTTAACGAGCTGGTACAGGACATGCGCGAGGCGCCCGTTGTCGCAGTCGTCGACATGGCGGGCATCCCCGGTCAGCAGGTCCAGTCCATGAGGGCGGGTCTCAGGGCTATCGCCAAACTCAAGATGACCAAGAACAACCTTATGCTCTTGGCTATCGAAGAGGCGGCGAAGGACAAACCTGGACTCGAGGCACTCAAGGACGCGGTTTATGGACAGTGTGCGATTGTCACCACGGACATCGACCCCTTCAAGCTTTTCAAGAAGCTTCAGGCGACGATGACCCCCGCTCCCGCAAAGGAGGGACAGCTCGCACCCATCGACATCACCGTGCCCAAGGGACCTACCCCCTTCGGACCCGGTCCGATTATCGGAGAGCTTCAGAAAATAGGCCTTCCTGCCGCTATCGAGGCAGGAAAGATCGTAGTCAAGAAGGACACGACACTCGTGAAGGCCGGAGAGCCGATTTCCGGTCCCATCGCAGCAATGCTCCCCAAGTTGGAGATTCTCCCCATGGTCGTGGGAATGGACCTCAGGTCCGCCTACGAGGGTGGAGTCGTCTACGGAAAGGACGTTCTCGACATTCCCGAAGACTACTATTCCACGATGTTCGCTACGGCTGCACACAACGCCCTCGCACTCGGTGTTTCGATTGCGTTCCCCACAAAGGAGACAATCGTGCCTCTCATCGCGAAGGCGTTCAGGGAGACCCTCGGTCTTTCCGTTTCAGCCGCGATACCGACCAAAGAGAATATCGACATACTCGTGGCGAAGGCAGACGCTCAGATGCTGTCCGTCGCCAACGCCTGCGGATACACCAACGATGCGATTGCAGCGAGGCTCAGCTCGGCTGCAGCAGCCGCATCCGTTGCAGCAGCACCTGTTGCTGAGGTCGCAGTCGAGAGTGTGGAAGAGGAAGAAGAAGAGGTCAGCGAGGAAGAAGCAGCCGCTGGTCTCAGTGCATTATTCGGCTAAATTAAAGGAGTTGAATTAAATGGAGTATATCTACAGTGCAATGGTGCTCTACTCTGCAGGCAAAGACTTCACCGAGGACGCAGTCAACGCTGTCCTCACCGCCGCAGGAGTGGACGCTGACGCAGCCAAGATCAAAGCACTGGTTGCATCCCTCGAGGGAGTTGACATTGCAGAGGCTATCGCAAGTGCCGCAGTCGCAGCACCCGCAGCAGCAGCCGCACCCGTTGCAGCAGCAGCCGCCGAGGCCCCCGCAGCAGTCGAGGAGCCCGAGGAAGAGGCAGTCAGCGAGGAGGAGGCCGCAGCCGGTCTCTCCGCTCTGTTCGGATGAACACGTTGGTCTAACTGGCAACGCAAAACCTTTTACCATCTTTTTTCTTTATTCGAGTGGTTCCAATGGATTCCGTGGAGAAGGTCACAGTCAGGCTTCCACCGGAGACTATCTCCCTGTTGCAGGTGCTTGTCGACAGGGGCGATTTCAGGAGCCTGTCCGATGCCGTCCGCGGTGCCGTCGACGAGATGGTGGCGACGCACTTCTCACCGGAGGACATATCCGTGCTCGCGGTAGAGCACAGGGGGGACGACGTGATCGAGCTCGGTGCCCTGGTGCGCTCCGGCTCCACCGCATCCTTCGACGACGACCTCCGTGGCGCGGTCCGTGACTTCGTCCGTGCCAAACTCGGAACCGAGTGATAGGATGGACGACATCCTGATGGTGTGCTGCGGAGGTGGAATCCACCATATCATGGAACCGTACATGGATCGTTTCAGTTCCGAACTGATCTTCATAAACAAGGATGATGGCAGTCCCGGATCCAGCAGGGACTGGGGAAGCTGCCCGTGTCCCGACAATGTGTCCTTCCTCAACCTGGATGATGCTGAGGGGATCGGTACCCGTATGAGGGGGAAGAGGGTGGTGTTCGTGCTCTCCATACTCGGAGGGGACACGGGGCTGAACATGATGCACCACGTCATCGGGGTGGCCAGGGACCACGGGTGTTCCGTGGTGTCCTTGGTCGGGGTGCCGATGAAGTTCGAGGAGGGCAGGCGCGGGAGGGCGATGGATGCGCTTCCCGAACTGGTAGTGCAATCGGATCGTCTGTTCATCCTGGATGTGGATACGGTATTCAACATGAACATCCACCGTAGGTCGCATTTCCTGTTCAATGCGATAGACAGCAGCATATCGTTCGCCGCCCACGGCCTGTACGATGCGATGGAGGGTCCGTTCTTCAGCACGTTCACCCAGAAGGTCTACACGTTCGCGTACTCGTCGGAGCTGGATCCCGCGGACGCCGTGAACAAGGCCCTGGACTCCACGATGTTCGAGAGCGATCCCGCCGGGGGGAAGCTGATCGTGCTGGTGGGATCGGGTTTCGGCCGCGCGGAGGTGGATTCCGTCTACAGCACCGTCGTCGGCATGAGTGGGATAATGCCCGACATCGTGAAGAGGTCGGATTGCGAGGACACGAAGGTCCTGGTGTTCCTGCCCGTCAGTCCCGACGATCTCTCCTCTCCCAGGGCTTCCCGTACTTGATGAACTTCGCGGCATCCCCGAAGACGCCCATGATGGTGTTGAACT
>JAZODL010000228.1:0-2003 GCA_045596945.1 Candidatus Methanomethylophilaceae archaeon
GAGGCCGACTACGGGTACATCGACGAACCCGACCTGGGCGTGTACCACATCAGGGAGCTCGCCGACTCGATCAGGATCAAGGAGAGCCCCCTCAAGATGACCCTGAGGCTCTCGGACCAGTACGGTATCGACCAGAAAATGTCCAAGCAACTCGTGACCACGTCCGTCGGCCTGGCCGAGATGTTCGAGACCGTGGCGAGGGACGTCGATGTCCCCAACGCGATCAGATGGGTCACCGGACCCATCAGCGCCAACTGGAGATCCCTCGAGAACAGGGGTGCGGACACCGAGACCCTCGTGGGGATCATAAGGAGGTTCGCATCCGGGGAGATCACCGACATCGAGTGCGGCATGGAGATCAAATGCCACATGACCGGAGAGGACCGCGATTCGGTCCAAGGTGCAGCCGAGGGACTCGACACCCTCATCAACCAGTACCTCGACGAGAACCCCGCGGTCGTCACCGACTACCAGAAGAACGAGAAGGCGGCCAACAAGGTCATCGGCTTCGTGATGAAGAACTCCGGTGGACAGTACTCCTCCTCGGAGGTCGTCGAGGCCACCAAGAGACTCATAGAGTCCAGGATCTGAAACAGAACGTATCCCCGTCCGGGCGTATGACCGCCCGGACGGTACGTTCAACACTTCCTCTCTCCCTTTCTCACCCTGATGTTCCTGATACCCATAATCATGGTTTCACCGAGGGGCCATCGTCATCATGTTATTTAAATTAGGTCTTCCTAAATTTAATTAGGTCATTTGAAAAACATCCCGGTCATGGAAACACCGGGGCGGCGGATCACAGACGGGATGATGGAAATGGATGATGACGGGCCGGGGCCCGTCATGTTGGTTTTCACTCGATCTCTTCGATCTCGTCGAAATCGCCGAGGTCGAAATCCCCTGCGAGGGAGATGATCTGGAGCTCCTCGAGCTTGTCGTCATCGATCTTGGAGGGCGAACCGTCGAGAAGGGACATGGCCCTCTTGTTCTTGGGAAACGCGATGACCTCCCTGATGGTGTCCTTGCCGAGGAGGATCGCACAGAGCCTGTCGATTCCGATGGCGATGCCACCGTGTGGGGGTGCACCGTAACTGAGCATCTCCACGAAGTACCCGAAGCTCCTCTCGATCCTCTCGTCGTCCATGCCGAGCTTGCGGAAGACCGCCTTCTGCATGTCGACGTTGTGGATACGGAGGGAACCGGAACCGAGCTCGTTGCCGTTGAGGCAGAGGTCGAAGCACGCACCTCCGACATACTCGTCATCGAGGTCGTTCTGGGGAAGGACGAACGGGTGGTGGAACGCGTCGTACTTACCGGAGACGGGGTCGATCTCGAACATGGGGCACTGGTCCATCCAGAAGAACTGGAACTCGTCCTCGGGGACGATGCCGAGGTCCTCGGCAACCTTCTTCCTGAGGAATCCCGCGCTCTCGTAGGTGGCCTTCCAGGGACCGGCGACGATGAACAGGAGGTCGCCCTCCTCCACACCCATCGTGGTCTTGATGTTCTCGAGGATCTCGGGGGTGAAGTACTTCACGATGTTGCTCTCGAGCTGACCGTTGACGCATCTCATCCAGGTGAGTCCGCCGAGTCCGACCTTCTTCGCGTAGTTGATGTAGCGGTCGACGTCGTTCCTTCCGACCTTGTCACCTGCGATATCGGCCTTGAGGTTCATTCCCGCGACGATACCGCCCTCGGCGAGGATGTTCTGGAAGATCTTGTAGGGTGCGTCCCTGACGACATCGGTGAGCTTCACGAACTCGAGCCCGTACCTCATGTCGGGCTTGTCGGATCCGAACCTCTCCATCGCATCGCGGTAGGCGATGTGGGGGAACGGGGTCTGGAGGTCCTTGCCGTAGATGCCCTTCCAGATGTGGGAGACCATGCCCTCCATGATCTCCTGGAGGTCCTCCATGTCAACGAACGACATCTCGAGATCCAGCTGTGTGAACTCGGGCTGCCTGTCCTTCCTGGAGTCCTCGTCGCGGAAGCACCTGGCC
>JAZODL010000229.1:0-4202 GCA_045596945.1 Candidatus Methanomethylophilaceae archaeon
TCGGCGTGAGCTTCTCGGTGCCCCACGAGGGCCGCAACCTCGCCGCCATGCTGTCGGGGGAACCGTCCAGGTTCACCGTGGCGTGCGTCCACTGCGACGTGGACTCCGTCTCCGAGGGGTACCCGTACGCGCCCTGCCGCATGTCGGACCTGAGGGGCAGGGGCGTGGACTACTGGGCGCTGGGCCACATCCACCGCAGGCAGGTGGTGTCCGAGTCCCCGTACGCGGTCTACCCGGGGAACATCCAGGGCCGCAGCGTCCGCGAGACCGGGGAGAAGGGGGCGTACCTGGTGACCGTCACCGACGGCAGGGTGTCGGAGCTGAGGTTCGTACCCACCCAGGACATTGTGTGGCGCGACCTGGAGGTCGACATCACGGGCAGGGACCTGCCGTCCATTGCGGCCGAGCTGTCGTCGTCGGTGGACCCCGGGGATATCTGCAGGCTGAGGTTCACGGGATCGGGCGACCTGGACCCGGTGCTCAGGACGGAGACCGTGGACGCGGTGGCAGCACTGTCGTCCGCATCAGGGTGCACGGTCGCGTCCGTGGTGCTCGACTGCTCCCCGGCGGTGGATCTGCCGCCTGCCGGCGGACCGGACATCCTGTCACGTGCCGTGGGGTGCGGGGAGGACCTCCGCGACTCCGGTCCCGGGGCCATCCTCGACGCGGTGTGTGCGAACGGGATGGCCGCGAGGCACAGGGACCTGCTGTCCTCCCTCGGCGAGGAGGGTTTGCGCGGGATGGTGGACGACGCCGTCCGCCTCCTCGCGGTGCACCTGGGGGCGGGGAGATGAGGATCACCAGGATCGACGTGGGGGCGTACGGCGCCATGAGGGGCCGCACGTTCCACACGGACCACGGGCTCGTCCTGTTCCACGGATCCAACGAGAGCGGGAAGACCACGCTGATGGAGTTCGTGCGCAACACGCTCGTCCCCACATCCAAGCGCGACGTCTACCCGGTCCGCGGCAGGGGGGACCACGGTTCCGTCACGGTCGCGGATGATCGCGGGGAGCACGTGATCGTGCTGGAGGGTAGGAGGCGCGGCGGGGACGTCCCCGACGTGGTGTCCGGGCTGGACCCGGTCCTGTACAGGTCCGTTTTCGCCCTTAACCAGCGCGACCTGGAGGACGACGGTCCGTTCGCCAGGGGCGACCTCCGCTCGAGGTCCCTGACCGTCCCGGGAGGGGACGCCGTCCCCGGGGCGATGGGGGCCTTGACCGCCATCGTCGATGCCGAGCTGGGCAGGACGACGTCGTCGAGGTCCAGGCTGGCGGAGGTCCTCCGCGAACTGGATTCGGTGGAGTCCCGCATAGCGGAGCTCCGCCCGGTGGCGGAGTCGTACGGCAAGGTGGCGGCACGCCGGGACGAGGTGCGGGGGGAGATAGAATCCGCCGAGTCCGAACTGCGCTCCGCCGGGGCTTCCAGGAGGATGAACGACCTCATCGAATCCAACGCCGGGAACTACCGCAGGCTGGAGGAGCTCAGGACGGAACTCGCGTCCATCGGCGGCTTCAGGAGGGTGCACCAGGGTGACATCGAACTGCATGCGGGCCTGAGGGAGGCCGTCGGTGCGGCCAGGGCGGCCCTAGACGCGGTGGAGTCCGAGAGGGACAGGTTCCGCAGGTCCATGGACGGTGTCGACGAGAGGGCGGTCAGGTCCTCTGCCCCGGCGATGACCTCCATCCTGGACAGATACCCAGAGTACATGGCGGGGGCATCCGGAGCGGACGTCCGCAGGGGCACACCGGCCATCGTCCTGGCGGGACTGCTGCTGGCGGTCACCGGTGCGGTGGGGTCCACGGTGACCCCGTACGCCCTGGTCGCCTCGGCGGCGGGTGTGGTCCTCGCCGTGGTCGGGCTCCTCCGCAGGGGGAGGGGAGGGCGTCGCGGATCCGGTCGGGACCGTGCCTACGAGGACGAGGTCGCATCCGTCATGGTGTCGCTCGGACTGCAGCCCGCATCGGTCCCCGCAGACATACAGCGGATCGAGGCCCTGGTGTCCGCCCATAGGGCGCTCTCCGTATCCGAACCGTCCTGGATGAGGTGCAGATCCGGTGTGATGGCCGCCGAGGAGGACATGCGCCGCTTCTACCAGCCCTACGGAGGGGAGGGGGGATACGCCGCGAGCATCGAACTCACCGAGAGGGTGCTCCGCATCGAGTCCGAGATCGGATCGATACGCGGGGCGCTGTCGCGCTCGGGTCTCGATCCCGACGCGGAACCCCGCACCGACACGTCCGGAGACGCGGACGACGGGCGTCTCATGGAGCTCGTCGCCGAACTGGGCGGGTTGGAGGAGAGGATGTCGGCGATGATGGACACGGACGAGCTCGATTCCCTGCTGGACCGCAGGTCCGCTCTCAGGAACGAGGTGCTGGAGGTCGTGAGGAGGGGATCCACCGCCGTACTGGCCCTGCACATCGCCGACAGGGCGTGCGGGGAGGAGTTCGGCGGCACGAGGTCGTCGGTCCTGTCCGCGGCGGACCGCTACCTGTCGATGATGACGGGCGGCGGGGAGCGCCTCGACATGGACCCGCTCGGTGAGGAGGTCACCCTGGTGTCGGACGGACGCGTCCGCGGACCGAGGGAGTGGAGCACGGGGCTGCGTGCCCAGGTGATGCTCTCGTTGAAGCTCGCCCTGGCGAGGGAGATGGGCGGTGGAGAGGTCCCCGTGATACTCGACGACGTACTGCTCCCGTTCGACAGGGTCAGGATGGAGGGGGCCTGCAGGGCGCTCGTGGAGGCGTCCCGCGAGATGCAGCTGCTCGTCTTCACCTGCGACGACAGGGTCGTCGACATGCTGGGCGGGATGGAGGGGGTCGGAACAGTAGAACTGTGACAGAACCTCTCCAGGCCCGCATATGTTTATAAACTATGTATAACATTCAGGCAATAAGGGAATGCGCTAATCCATCCCTGTTCACAATCACATCACAATCACACCCGTCCTCAGATGGACGACGACCGGTAGGTGCGGGCAACGGAGCGACCGACCCGATCAGAGCAGAACCGAACCGGTGTAACAAGTAGGAAGTTGCACGGGCCCGAGAGGTCCTGGAGTGCAACGGGAAGCGGAGCAGGTACGGTTGGGCGGTTCCCTCCACCCTTCAGGAGGGTTCACATGAACATCGATCCCAATACAACGAAATACATGGTGAAAGCGAAGATCAACGCCGACGGTATCGTCGAGAAACCCGACGTCGTCGGGGCGATCTTCGGACAGACCGAGGGACTCCTCGGTGATGAACTGGACCTCAGGGACCTCCAGAAATCCGGAAGGATCGGCAGGATCGAGGTCGAGGTCACATCCAAGGGCGGCAAGTCCGACGGAATCATCTACATGTCATCCAGTCTCGACCAGGTCGAGACCGTCATCCTCGCCTCCGCACTGGAGACCGTCGACCGTGTCGGTCCCTGCAAGGCGTCCATCCGCGTCCTCGGCATCGAGGACGTCCGCATCACGAAGAGGGAGAAGGTCGTCGAGCGTGCCAAGGAGCTTCTCAACGAGCTGATCAAGCAGTCCAAGGGATCCAGCTTCGATCTCACCGACAGCGTCAGGCAGAGCGTCCAGGTCGAGGAGATCACCACCTACGGAAAGGACAGGTGCCCCGCCGGACCCAACGTCAAGGACTCCGAGGCGATCATCATCGTCGAGGGCAGGTCCGATGTCCTCAACCTCCTCAAGGCGGGCATCAAGAATGCCATCGCCGTCGAGGGAACCAACGTCCCCAAGACCGTCCAGGACCTCTCCAGGGAGAGGGTCGCCACCGCCTTCGTCGATGGTGACAGGGGAGGGGAGCTCATCCTCAGGGAGCTCTTCCAGGTGGCCGAGGTCGACTTCGTCGCCCGTGCACCCCGTGCACACGAGGTCGAGGAGCTCACCGCCAAGCAGATCATCAAGTGCCTCCGCAACAAGGTCCCCGGCGACCAGTACATGGAGATGAACGGGCTCGTCGCAGAGGGAAGGTCCTCCGACGACTCCGATTCCGAGTCCGACAACGGCCGCGAGGAGAGACGCGAGCGCAGGGCCAGGGAACGCGAGGAGCGCGAGGAGGCCGAGTCCGAGGAGGAGTCCGAGGACAGGAACGAGGAGAGGTCCGAGAGGCAGGACAGGCGCCGCGACCGCAGGTCCAAGGACCGCGAGGAGAGACGCGAGCGCAAGGAACGCTTCAACAACGACGCCATCGACAAGTACAGGA
>JAZODL010000230.1:0-4558 GCA_045596945.1 Candidatus Methanomethylophilaceae archaeon
TCGGAGAATGAAGGGCTATTATTAATAATTTTCGTTTGATCAGAGACGGGCCAACAGTCCCTCCACCTTGTTGTGCAGTCCCGTGGCGAATTCCTCGATGGATTCCATGAAATCACCGTACTTGTCGGTGACGACGGCACCCTCGGGTGTGGCCCTGATTATCCCCTCGGCTTCGAGTAGCTTCAGGGAGTACCTGATCTTGTGTTTGGCTATGCCCGTCATCTCCGACAGTCTGATCAGGCCGACGGGTTGGTTGTCGCGTACGGTTTTGAGAATCATGATGTGACGTTCGAGCAACTCGAACTCCTCTGAAATTGAACCCATCGGGTCCTTCTGACCAGTCATGCTATCTCAATCCCTGCTATCGGACACAGCGAAATGTGGAAAAAAGCGGTTGGTGTGAGGCTTCCAGAAGCGGTACGGATCAGCGTCCGTACCATTTCTGCTTGCCCCACCTGTTGTAGTTGGCCCACCATCCCTGGACGAGGGTGCCACAACAGTCCAGTGCTTTCTGCTCTGCATCAGCACCCTTGTAGGTCCTGTAACAGTTCAGGCACTGCCACCTGAGTTCGGGCTGCTTTTCGGCTTTCATTGGTCACCGAATCTGGACGGTTGTTATTAAACCTTCTTACACGGGGTTCTTGAAACCTTTCCCAGATTGTTTATATAATTTCCATAACATGTAGTTGGACATGAATAGAATCAAGGTCATCAACGAACCCTCGGAACTTGTTCCGATGCTCAGGTCCGTTGACACACCCGTCAAAAGAGACGTGTTGAAAGAGGTGACCTTGGAGTGGAGGACCGCCGACGAGATCGAGCAGAAGTTCGGTCCCGAGGGCAGGGATGCCATCATCTTCTTCGAGAAGATGAAGCTCGTGGAGACACGCTGGCTCTCGAAGAACGGAGGGTACCCTGAGAAGTCCTACCACACCTACTACACCTCGTTCAGCATCAACGCGCAGTGGCCCGTCTACGAGATCAGTGACGTCCTCACCGCTGCGATGATGAGCGACGAGGAGTACGCTGAGATTGAAGGAAAGATCTTCGCCGAGGTGGGAAAGGACGGCAGGTTCTCGGGCGATGTGGCGGAGGCACTCGGTCTCTCGTCCACGATGCTGAAGAGCCTCGTCCGCAGGTCCGTCAAGATGGACTACCGCGGCCACAGGATCGAACTAATCCACGAAGAGTAATACAGATGCCCGAGATCTGGATCATGAGGATAGGTCACCGTCCCGAGAGGGACAAGCGTGTGACCACCCATGTGGCGCTCTCGTCCAGGGCGCTTGGTTGCAGCGGGATCTATGTCGACACGTACGACGAGGTGCTCGAGGAGAGCATACGCAGTGTCGTCGACAGGTTCGGAGGCGACTACAGCATCAGGACCGGTGTCACGTGGAAGGAGGCCGTCCGCGATTTCAAGGGGAAGGTCGTCCACCTGACGATGTACGGGCAGGCGGTCACGGACGCGCTCCCGAAGATACCCCGCGACGAGGACATAATGATCATAGTGGGTGCCGAGAAGGTGCCCGCCGACGTCTATCAGCGTGCGGACTTCAACGTGTCCGTGGGCAACCAGCCCCATTCGGAGATAGCCGCCCTGGCGATATTCTTGGACCGTTTCACCGATGGCAAGGCACTCTACGAGGACAGGCACGGCAAGCTCACCGTCGTCCCCAACGAGAGGGGGAAGACCGTTGTCGAGAATCCCGAGTGACGTCCAGTGCATCGAGTACCTCCTGCAGGAGGGGTGCAAGAAGCGTGTCGTGGTCCACTGCTGCACCGTGCGTGCGGTGGCGGACGAGATGGTGGCGCACATACCCGGGGTAGACGCGGACCTCGTCACAGCGGGCGCGCTCCTGCACGACATCGGGAGGTCCGTGGACCATTCCATCCTCCATGCCCATTACGGATCGGAGATCGTCCGCCGCCTCGGACTGCCCAGGCAGCTGGAGGACATCGTCCGCAAGCACACCGGTGCTGGATTGGATGAGCAGGATGTCGAGGAGCTCGGACTCCCCGCGGGGGACTACATGCCGGTCACACTCGAGGAGAAGATCGTGGCGCATGCCGATAACCTCGTCAGCGACAACAGGGTCGTCACCCACGACCACTCCGTGTCCAAGCTGATATCCAAGGGGGCCTTCCGCGGTGCGGACCGCGTGGAGATGCTCCATATGGAGCTGTCCGACCTCTACGGGGAGGATCTGGACATAATCCCCGACCTTATCGGCGAGTACCCGTACCTCAGACTTGCCGACCGTTTCGACCTGGTGTGACCACGGTCCCTCGGGGTCGGGCGCATTCCCGCCCGGTCCCCCGAACCATCCTGTCATACACTTTTAAACCACCACAGGATACACTTGATCAGTGGTTACATGGTAACAGAACTCAACGAGTCCAACTTCGACAGTTTCGTGGAATCCAACAAGATCGCAATCATCGACTGCTGGGCACCCTGGTGCGGACCCTGCAGGAGGATGGGCCCCATCATCGAGGAGCTCGCGAACGACCTCGCCGGAAAGGTGGGTGTCGCGAAACTCAACACCGACGAGAGCCAGGCCATCGCGATTAGGTTCAACATCAACGCGATCCCCACGCTCCTCGTCTTCAAGGACCAGGTCCTCGTGGACTCGCTCGTCGGACTCAGGCCCAAGGAAGACATCCTCTCGTACGTAAACGGGTTGTGAGATGGAGACCGACGTACTCGTCATAGGCTGCGGTCCGGCAGGTGTCCAGGCCGCCATACACTCGTCCCGCAAGAAGGCGGCCACTGTCGTCGTGGGGAAACCGTCCAACAGCGCGGTGTCCGGCACGGACATAGACAACTACTTCGGGACCGGGGAGGTGACCGGGGACTCGATGCTGGCCAACGGCATCGCCCAGGCCGAATCCACCGGAGCGGTCTTCATAGACGAGAACGTCGTCTCCGCATCCGCATCCGACGGTCGCTTCGTCTTCGGATTGGAGGGCGGGGAGACCGTGACCGCCAGGGCGGTGGTCATCGCCACCGGGATATCCCGTGAGAAGCTTGGGATCCCCGGCGAGTCGGAGCTCCTGGGCAAGGGTGTCAGCTACTGCGCCATATGCGACTGCAACTT
The DNA here is from genome assembly GCA_045596945.1 of Candidatus Methanomethylophilaceae archaeon. Lineage (GTDB taxonomy): Archaea > Thermoplasmatota > Thermoplasmata > Methanomassiliicoccales > Methanomethylophilaceae > Methanoprimaticola. The sequence goes on from JAZODL010000230.1 coordinate 3,102, forward strand.
CTACCGCGGCCGCAGGGTGGTCATCGTCGGGAACGAGTCGGAGGCAGCGGTATCCGCGCACCTGATGACATCGTACGCATCGGAGGTCTCGTGGGTCGCATGGGAACCATCCGTCTCCGGGAACCTCGCCGACAGGGCCGTGGACGCCGGGGTAGTAAGGTTCGGATCCAGACCCGTCGCCATAGAGGGCGACGGGAGGGTGGAGCGCCTCGTCCTCGAGGACGGGACGGTCATACCCGCGGACGGAGTCTTCATAGAGCTGGGTGCCAGGTCATCCGTGGACATAGCGATGGACCTGGACATAATGCCCGAGATGGACGATTCCATCAGGGTCGATGACAGGTGCGGGACATCGGTACCCGGCGTCTTCGCATGCGGTGACGTCACGGGTAAGCCCTGGCAGGTCGCGAAGGCCGTGGGGCAGGGATGCGTTGCCGGTATGCAGGCTGCGGACCACGCCAAGGGATCGAGATGACGGTATCCGACCTCATAGCCGGCATGCTGAGGGAGGAGGGAGGCTTCCAGAAGGCCTTCCGCAACATACTGGACGACGAGCTCGCGATGTCCCTCAACGAGTTCTGCCAGCTCTCGGGGATATCCCAGAGCACGATGTACAAGATCCTGGAGGAGAAGAGGGAGCCCAACCTGCGCACCGTGAGGCAGGTCATCAAGGCACTGAAGATCCTCATGGAGGCGGACGACTCGCGTTTCATCGCCGTCATAGCATCCACCACCGTCGTGGAGAACCTGCCCAAGTCCATAGAGATGGGCGATGGGCTGATCGTTACCGTCCGCGAGTACCCCGTCTCCACGGTCGAGGACGCGATAATCGCGGCCGTCCGCGCCGAGAGGGACGGTGCGCTGGGTGTCGTGTGCGCCCCGATCGTCGCCCCGACCATCGAGAAGATCCTGTCGATCCCCGTATCCCGTGTCATCCCCACGTCCAGCGTGATGCTGGCCGTGGACAGGCTGACGGACGACCTCGTCTGAATCCGTTAAGCTGTTTGGTGAAACAATATTGCTTCCAGCTAAACCGTTTTATAATGAGTCCGTGATGGTTGTCGCGGAGGATCTGTTCTGTTCGAGCTTCATGTGGTGAGCAACACCCCGATGAGCGGGGTGGACGATGTCAACGTTGTAGCTGAGACACTGCTCCTCCAGGTCGGGTACCTGCCCAAGGGGTACGATCCGAAGACCGGCGCCATGACGATCCGCGAGAGCGTCCCGTACCGTCTCTTCATGGAGTTCTTCATGGCCCATCCCACCAAGGCGTGGGCGGTGGAGGAGCTCGCGGCCCTTCTGGACACGACGAAGCCCACCATATACAGGCACATCAACAAGCTGAAGTCGATGGATCTGCTCGAGGCCATGGACGTGGAGTTCGACGGGCAGGTACGCAAGGGATACCGCATACGCTTCGGGGACATAGTCAAGGCCTGGAGCTTCACGGAGGCCAA
>JAZODL010000231.1:0-6157 GCA_045596945.1 Candidatus Methanomethylophilaceae archaeon
CGCATCGACGGATGCGTAGTTGCCCTGTGCACGGGCGACGATCGCCTCGGTCATAGCGATGATGTCGCGGTCGCGGATGGAGAAACCGTCGTTCTCCGCGGCCTCCAGGATGCAGTTCGTCACTATCTCGGCGATGTCGTCCCCGCTACGGATAATCGGTGCGCGAATGCCTCTGGAAATTGTACCAACCATGCGGCTCATATTGGAATGCTCCTGATTAAAATGAGAAAAAAACATGTTTAATATACTTTTTCTGGGACCTCCCGCAGAGCGTCCGGACGGCATGCGGGGCCGTCCGCGACCGACAGAGGGATTAACCCCGAGCGACATCGGGACCCCGATTCAAATGGTATCCGACAAACTGCTCATCGAGGCCGAGGGTGGCAACCCCGAGGCACAGTACCAGATCGGACTCAACCTCCTCTACGGGACCGACTCCCCCAAGGACGCCGCAGCGGCTGCGGAGTGGTTCTCCAAGGCCTCCGCCCAGGGGTTCCTCCCCGCCCGCAGGGAGCTCGGAATCCTCCTCGCATCCGGCGAGGGAGTGGAGCCGAACATGACCATGGCCGTCGAGTACCTCAGCCAGGCCGCCGACAACCTCGACCCCAGCGCCCTGTACCACCTCGGACTCATGTACGAGGTCGGGACCGGTGTCGAGAAGGACCTCCAGAAGTGCGTCAGGATGCTCGCCTACGCCGCCGAGATGGGGTACCCCGGTGCCGACATCGATGCCGAGAGGGTCGACGCCATCCTCACGGCCGAGCGCAACAGGAAGCTCCGCGCCAGACCCATCCTCCACCTGATGATCTCCGACGTGGATGTCGAGGCCGCGTGCTGCAAGAGGATGCTGGACGACCTCCTCGAGCAGGACATCGTCTTCATCGACACCGTCAGGGGCCCCGCGCTCCTCGGCGAGGACGCGGACGGCATGGACGCGGTCCTCGAGCGCTGCCCCTACTGCGGCGCACCCATCCAGATCATCTCGCACGACAGGCAGTTCTGAGAGCATACGAGGGGGACCTCCCCCTCACACCTCCCTCTTCGGGGAGGCGAGACCCATCTGCTCAAGGGCGATGGAGGCGTCGGAGCATCCGAGCTCGTCGGACAGCTTCAGGAGGCCTATGCCCTTGTGGAAGTCGGCGGGGACGCCGTCCCCCTCCAGGTGCATTATCCCCAGGAAGTAGATCGCCTTGGGGTTCCAAGCCTTGGCGGCCTCGGCGAAGAGGCGTGCGGCGACGAAGTGGTCGCGCTGGACCCCGGTCCCGTAGTAATACATGTAGCCGAGGTTGCTCTTGGCGTCGATGTTGCCGCCCTCCGCGGATGCGACGAACATCCTGAAGGCCAACCTCTCGTCCTTCTTGACACCGTTGCCGATGTAGTACCTCATCCCCAGGGAGTAGAGCGACGCCGGGTTGCCGGCGTTGGAGCCCCTGGTGTAGAGGTCCAAGGCCATGTCGTCGTCCTTCATGACGCCGTCGCCGTTCTCGTACATCCTCGCGAGGTTGAAGATCGCGTCCGCGTTGTCCTGCTACGCGGCCTCGCAGAAGAGCCTGGCCGCCTCCCTCTTGTCGGGTCTGACGCCCCAGCCGTTGTAGTACAGGATCCCCAGGTTGCACTGTGCACCCGCATGACCGTGGGCCGCGGCGAGATGGTACCATTTCGCGGCCTCCATCTTGTTGACCCTGATGCCCTCGCCCATGTCGCACATGTACCCGAGACCGTACTGGGCCTCGGTGTACCCGGCATCGGCGGCCTTCCTGTACCACCTTATGGTGGCCACCCTGTCCGTGGGGACGCCGAGACCGTAGCAGCAGAAGTAGCCGTAGGTGTACTGGGCCTCGACGATACCCTTCTCGGCCGCCTCGCCGATGAGCTCGGCGGCGGTGCGGAGGTCCTTCGGTACGCCGTCCCCGTCGAAGTACCTCTTACCGAGGAGGTACATCGCCTCCGGATCCCCGCGTTCAGTGCGGGCCTCCAGCTGCATCAACGATGGACGGTCGTTCCTGGACATGGTCTCGAAGAGCGTTTTCGTGGTATAATAACCCAGAACATCGGCATGTGCGTAGCATCCATCCAATGTCTGGATGGAGGGGGGGTTGCATCCAACCGGGGTCGGTGACGGATGCACGGTCATCTACGGGGCGGTGCTCCGGACGAGCCTCCCGACCGGCACTGCCGCATCACCGACCACCGCGCCGTCCGTCGGCGGGAGCTGCCCCTGCGGGGGTCTGGCCGTCGGCGGGTTATATTAACCCTTGGACCCATTCCATACCTCATGGACACCGACTACACTATCGAGGAGGCCGTCGAGGTACTGCGCAGGACCGTCGACAGGAAGGCCGTCGAGATCGAGGAACTCGAGAGGAAGCTCAGGCGCTACAGGAACGAGGAGAAGAGGGAGCAGACCCTCGAGCTCATCGACTACCTCAGGGCGGATAGGACGGCGTACATAACGGTGATCGCGGACATGACCGAGGACGACTCCCTTCTGGAGGGGCTCGACCTCGACGACAGGACCCGCGACTGCCCGGTGAAATACGATCAATACATCAGCGGACTCTCCGCCGACGATCTCGAGAACGAACTGGATGCTGACGAGATCCGTGCGGATTACTGCGACGAGGTCGTGGAGCTAATGTGTCAGGGGATCGGGGAGGAGGCCCTCGATTCCAAGAAGATGGTGAAGTTGCTCCTCGAGGATCCCTATGCTTGCTCCGTCATCGGAGAGCTGATCTTCTACGACGACCATCTGTACACCTCGTTCAGGGAGATAATGGAGAGGAAGATGGAGAAGAAGAGGAAGAAGGGAAAGGAGTAACATGCCCGGAAGCAAGTACGAGAGGGAACTCAGGTTCATCGACACGGAGACGATCAGGCTCACGGCCCAGCTGGACGCACTCAGGGAGGACATCCCCGCGACACCCCTCGACGCCGAGAAGAAGGCGGTCGAGATCGGACTGATCGAGGAGCAGATAGCGGAGTACTACGGGAGGAGGAAGGAGATCGAGGATTCATTCATCGCCGCCGGACTCGACGTGCCCTGCATCGAGAGGAACCTCAACGCGAACATCTACAAGGAGGGTGGCACCTACGAGGGCAACTCCTCCATCACCGCGGCCGCGCTGTACAAGCAGGAGCAGTCCATCGCACAGAGGGACTCAGAGGCAGCCGCACCCGTCGTCGCCGCGTCCGGCGACATCACCGCCGAGATCAAGTCCATCACCGACGAGCTCATGGAGCTGGAGATCAGGATGCTCCAGGCCGAGCTGGCCGGCGACGGCGACGAGAAGCAGAAGCTCACCATGGCCGCGAACGCACTCCGCAGCAGGCGCGAGAGCCTCATCGAGGAGATGAAGGCCGGAAAGGTCGCCGGGGCACCCGCGGCGGTCGACGAGGAGAGCAAGAAGCGCATCGACGAGCTCGAGGCCGACGTCCGCGGACTCAGGTCCCAGATCTCGATGGTCAGGTCCGATGTCGGCGAGATGAGGGATCTCCTGAGGCAGATCAAGGAGGCCCTCCACATCGACGAGGACGATTTCTGAAACACCAAGACCGGGGCACCCGCCCCGGCATCACATATTCATCCGCGACGGGATCAGGAGTAGAAGCTGGACCAGTTGTCGTCCCCGCCCTTGTCCCCGAACTCGGGGGCGGTGTCCGTGAACTGGTCCCAGTCGGCGGGTTCCCTGGAGAGCACCACGAACGAGTTGTGCTTCCCGTCGAACTTTATGGAGTCCGGCGAGACCATGATCTCCACGTCGAACAGGACGCCGTAGTCGACGTCCTTGTACTCGCCCTCCGGGTCCTCGATGGTCCTGTCCCTGCGGATGCTGTTGAACTTCAGCTTCCTGGTGCCGAGGATCCCCTTCACGTGCTTTGTGACCCTGTCGAGGTAGTAACCGTTGCCGAGGTCGAGCGACCAGTAGTCGACGCACTCCTTCTTGTCGACCTCCAGCTTCTCCCAACCGGTGTAGTCCTCCCTGCGGGTCCCCGCGAAAATCCTGTACTGGGTCTCCTTCGACAGCATCCTGAACGCCCCGGCAACGACGGGTTGGTATATAGTGTTTGGCGGCGGGGTGGCAACCCCGTTAAATACAGGGAGCAGGATTCGACGTCCATGTTCTCAGAGGCCTGTAGGAAGGCGGCCGGCTTCACCCACCCGGTCATAGTGTCCACCCACCACGTCGGCGGCGAGGTCCGCACCGAGGTCGGCACCTTCGTGGTGCTGAACGACGAGGGATGGATCATGACGGCGGGGCACCTGTTCGACTCCTTCGTCAGGTTCCAGGGCGACCAGAGGAAGATCGCCGAGATCAACGAGATAAACGACGGCCGTCGGCAGCAGGACGGGCAGCCGTCGAACGAGATCAAGCTCGACCCCGAGTTCATAGAGCACCACTCCTTCTGGTGGGGCTGGGACGGGACCAGGCTCTCCAACGTCTACGTCAACAGGCAGATCGACATCGCCGTGGGGAGGCTGGAGCCGTTCGACAGGTCGTGGGTGTCCGAGTACCCGGTCCTCAGGGACCCGGCCGAGGTGGTCAGGGGTACCAGCCTGTGCAAGATGGGCTACCCGTTCATCGAGGTCTCCTCCAGCTACAGCGCCGAGACCCGCCAGTTCTCCATCCCCCGCATCGACCGCGAGGCGCTGCTGTTCCCCAACGACGGGATCCACACCAGGACCATCGACGCCGGCAGGAGCAGGGACGGGGACTACCGCATGAGGTACGTGGAGACCTCCACCCCGGGTATCAAGGGACAGTCCGGCGGACCGGTCGTCGACGTCGAGGGACGCATCCACGGACTGCAGGTGCGCACCACCCACTACAAGCTCGGTTTCCAGCCCTTCGTGCAGTACGAGGGGAGGAACGTGGTGGAGAACCAGTTCATGAACGTGGGTGTCGCGGTCCACGTGTCCACCGTCAGGGAGGTCCTGGACTCGCGCGGCATCCGCTACGACGCGGATGGCACCGACGGCGGATACAGGATAGACTTCTGAACGTCATCGGAAACGGATATACGGTAGAGGTCGCATCCGGGAGCAGACACGGGATGATGTCAGATGGCCGGTAAGAGAGGTATCGATGCACCCGCACTCGCACGCATGTTCGAGGAGGGTGCCGACAGGAAGATGGTGGAACGCGAGATGTTCAGCTTCCGCACCGTGGAGGAACCCGACAAGGCGGAGACCTACATGGTGCTGTCCGACTACGCGGACATAGACGAGAGGTACTACCGCATGGCCATGCACTACTACCGTGGCGAGTACGAGGTGCTGGACCTCCCCGAGAACCAGGACCTCCTCCTGCTGACCCGTGTCAGCGAGATCCCGCCCCGTCTGTACGCCGAGTACCTCAGGGCGATCGACCCCGCATGCCGCGAGGACGAGAAGGTGACGCACAGGGCGATCGTCGAGCTGAAGGCGGCTATGCGCGAGGCGGCGGGGCTCAGACGATGATATTCAGCCGTGCCGACAGGGAGGTCCTGCTGAGGGTGGAGGTCCGCAAGGCCTGCGAGTCCGCCACCATAGGGATATACGACTCGATCTCACCGGTCAGGCGCAACATACTCGCATCCCACCTCCTCATGGACATGGCCAGGTGCCATGCGATGATCAGGCTGGCCGACAACGACCTCACCAACATCCGCGAGGACATGGCCATCATGGACGAGGGTCCGGCAACGCCCCCGTTGGACATCTACACCGAGTACCTGCAGAAGGTCGTCACCCCCGAGGCCGGGGATGACGAGGGACAGTACACTTTCCTGTACGGGTTCATGATGAGCTACATAGACCACATCCGGAAGGGGATACAGATGGCCGAGGACATGATCCGCGGCATCCCGCCCGTATCCGACGGAGACATGATACGCTTCGCCAGGACCCGTGACATGCTGGAGCGCATGCTCGAGCACTGCGAGGGTATGGACGACGGGGACGGCGTGCCGTACTCCGGCGCCGCCGAGTATCTGGACTGCAACCTGGAGGAGTGCAGCATCATCCTGAGGATCGGATCCGGCCGCGATGTGTCCCTGGAGGAGATATCCTTCCACATGGAGTGGGCGGACACGCAGGACCCGTCGGCCTTCGACACCGTCTTCGGACCGGACATCTCCGAGGATGAGGACGAGCTGCTCTCCTGGTACGAATCCATAT
>JAZODL010000232.1:0-7840 GCA_045596945.1 Candidatus Methanomethylophilaceae archaeon
GCTCGGCCCCGAACTGGAAGAACTCCCTGTACCTGCCGCTCTGGGGCCTCTCGTACCTGAAGCACTGTCCGAAGTAGAAGACCTTGATCGGCTTGGGGTCGTTGCTCATGTTGTTGACGAACATCCTGATGGCGGGTGCCGTCATCTCGGGGCGGAGTGCGATCTCCCTGTCCCCCTTGTCCTTGAAGGCGTAGAGCTCCTTCAGCACGTTGGGACCGGACCTGAGGATGAACAGCTCCGCATCCTCGAATATGGGGGTCTCCACCTCCCTGAACCCGAACGTCCCGGCGGTGTGCCTGAGCCTGCCCTCGTAGAACCTGCGTTTCTCCATCTCGTCGGGGAGGAAGTCCCTGGTACCGCGCGGACACTGAATCATGGTTGTCGCATCGCGGGGTCCGTTAAATATGTTCGCCGGGGGCGACCTCGTCCGACACGCAGAACGCACCGTCGGGACACACGGCCACACCGTACATGATCACGCGGCCGGATGCCGCATCGTGGTACCTGCGGTCCAGGATCTGGTCCATCGCCGCCATGGAGGTCGCCCTCATCGCGTCGTCCGGACCCGTGTGCCTCTTGACCTCTATGAGGACCGTCGGGTCGGAGGGGGACCTCGGGATCAGTCCGATGTCCACGAAACCCTGCCCCGCCTGCATCTCCATCTTCAGGCGGTAGCGCCCGTACAGACCCATGAGCACTCCCGTCATCATCCCGTTGGACACCTTTTCGTCATGCAGCACGCGGGGATCCCCCACCTCCGCGAACATGGTGTGCGCGAGGGCTGCGACCGTCTCGTCGTCACGGTCCATGACGGCTCCGCAGAACCTGCTCACGAAACCAAGGTCGTTCCCCGTGGATGCGCACACGTACCTCGAGAACTCCCTGTACATCTCCGTGTTCGGGATCCTCATCCGGTAGCGCCCCCCGGTGCCGGAGGGTTCCGCCGTGAGGAACCCCGCCTGGACCATCAGGGAGTACATGTGCTCGACACCCATGTCGTCCACGGACCCGGATGCCGGGAACATCACGTGCGGGAGGTGACGTTCGACATCGAGCCCCTGCGAGAGCTCCAGGAGCTCGCGTCTGACCTCCGGGTCGTCCCTGCTGGCGAGATCGCCTATCACGGTGCTGACGCCGGTCTCCGTCCAGTAGTCGCCCTTGCGGTACCCGTTGTCGATGCACATCGCCACACTCCGGGGGTTGAGGACACGGACCCCTCCGAACGTGTACCCGTCGTAGTAGTCGCACATCTCCCCGTACATGTCGGGATGCCCGTCGATCTCGCACATCCTACGCACCTCCTCGTGGGTGAACCCGAAGAACCTCCCCGTGTCGGATGAGAACACGTCGTCCACGACCACGTTGTTGAAACCGCTGAACATGCTGTCCCCGGACATTCTGGTTATCCCGACCATCATGGTCAATCTGACCCTCGGGTTGTCCTTGACCACCGGTGCCAGCAACGAGGAGATCGTGTCCGCCGCATCACCGTAGTAGCCGTTGTAGAGGCCCTTCTGCATCATGGAGTCGAACTCGTCCACCAGGACCACGACCTTCCTCCCGTGATGCTCGTACAAGGCATCGACAAGCCAACCCAGGATGAACGGGACCGTCCCGTGGTCCATCGTCATGGACCTGAGCGAGTCGAACCTGTCCAGAAGATGCCTCCCGACGGAATCGGACGACCACAGGTAGCGGTGCTCGTCCAATGCGGAGTCCAACGCGACCATCAGCCCCGTCATCGCCCTCCCGTAGCTGTTGGAGCCGACGTCCTTGAGGTTCAGATGGATCACCGGGTACGCGTTGCGCTCGTCATCGTGCCTGTGCACACCGTCTATCTCCATCCCCTCGAACCAGTCGTTGCCCCTGTACCTCATATCCAGGAACGCACGGACCATCGTCAAGTTCGTCGTCTTCCCGAACCTGCGCGGACGTGTGAAGAGGAACGCCGTGCGATCACGGTGCGACAGGATGTGGTCTATGAGCATGCTCTTATCCACCATGTAGGTCTCCTTGTGCTCACGGATCCTGTAGAACAGCCCTGTGGTTACGGGAAGGTCCATCGGAATACCTGATGTGGCATCACCATCTTCATAGTTAACCATGTTGTTGACGACCATGGACGGTCGACCGGAGACATCCATGTAAAAACGGGACCTGTACGGTCAGCATAACATGTTTGATGCCCGTGTCCCCGGAGGGGCACGGGCTCGGGGATCACGCCCTGTCGGCGATCTCCGCCAGGACCTGTGCGATGAAGCCGTCGGTGCCGACGGCCCCGAGGTCGCCCCTGTCCCTGCTCCTGACGGCGACGATGGTGCCGTCCTCGCTCTCCTTCTCACCGAGGATGAGCATGTAGGGGACCTTCTCGAGCTGGGCCTCGCGGATCTTGTAGCCGATCTTCTCGTCCCTGTTGTCGAGCTCGACCCTGACGCCGGCTGCCTTCAGCTTGGCGGCGACGTCGGACGCGTACGCGAAGGACTTCTCGGAGACGGACAGGACCTTGACCTGCACGGGTGCCAGCCAGGTGGGGAACCTTCCGGCGAAGTGCTCGATCAGGATGCCGATGAACCTCTCGATGGAACCGAAGATGACCCTGTGGGCCATGACGGGCCTGTGCTTCTCCCCGTCCGCACCGACGTAGGTGATGTCGAACCTCTGGGGCATCTGGAAGTCCAGCTGGATGGTACCGCACTGCCAGGTCCTGCCGATGGAGTCCTCCAGGTGGAAGTCGATCTTGGGTCCGTAGAACGCACCGTCGCCCTCGTTGACGACGTACTCGAGGCCGGCGGACTCGAGTGCGCCGATGAGGCCGTTGGTCGCGCGCTCCCAGTCCTCGTCGGATCCCATGCTGTCCTCGGGCCTGGTGGAGAGCTCCACGTGGTACTTGAAGCCGAACTTGGAGTAGACCTCGTCGATCAGCCTGACGACACCCTTGATCTCGTCGGTGATCTGGTCCTCGGTCATGTAGATGTGCGCATCGTCCTGGGTGAAGCACCTGACCCTCATGAGTCCGTGGAGGGTACCGGACCTCTCGTGCCTGTGGACGATGCCGAGCTCGCCCAGCCTGAGGGGGAGCTCCTTGTAGGAGTGGGTGTCGGACCTGAACACCAGGACGCTGCCGGGGCAGTTCATCGGCTTGATGCAGAAGATGTCGTCGTCGATGACCGTGGTGTACATGTTGTCCTTGTAGTGGTCCCAGTGCCCGGACTGGTGCCAGAGGGACTGGTTCATGATGAGGGGGGTGGAGATCTCCTTGTAGTCCTCCCTCTCGTGCAGCTCCCTCCAGTAGGAGATCAGGGTGTTCTTCAGGACCATGCCCTTGGGGAGGAAGAAGGGGAACCCGGGTCCCTCCTCCATCATGGTGAAGAGCCCGAGCTCCTTTCCGAGCCTGCGGTGGTCCCTCTTCTTGGCCTCCTCGAGCATGTTGAGGTATGCGTCGAGGGCCTCCTTGCTCTCGAACGCGGTACCGTAGATCCTGGAGAGCATCTTGTTCTTCTCGTCGCCGCGCCAGTACGCACCGGCGAGGGACAGGAGCTTGAACGCCTTGACGCCCTTGGTGTACATGATGTGGGGTCCGGCGCACAGGTCGGTGAACTCACCCTGCTTGTAGAAGCTGATCACGGAGTCCTCGGGGAGGTCCTCCACGAGCTCGACCTTGTAGTCCTCGCCCTTGGACCTGAGGAACTCGATCGCCTCGGCCCTGGGCATGGTGAAGGTCTCGAGCTTGAGGTTCTCCTTCACGATCTTCTTCATCTCCGCCTCGATCTTCTCGAGGTCCTCGGGGCTGAAACCGCCCTCCTTGTCGAAATCATAGTAGAACCCGTCGTCGATCGCGGGTCCGATAGCCAGTTTCGTCCCGGGGTACAGCCTCTGCACCGCCTGGGCGAGGACGTGGGACGCCGTGTGCCTGAGGATCCTGAGTCCGTCCTCGCTCTCCTGTACCGTCCCGTCGCTGTATAACGCCTTCATGTCACTCAACTCTGTGTCCGCGGCCCCTACGAATGGGTCGCGTGTTGTCGGGCGACCATTGTGTCCTCAACGTTTATAATGGATTCTACCGGCACGGCGGTCCCGTCGCAGACGGCCGCGGCACCGACGGCGTCAATCCTCGAACTGGCTGTTGTACAGGTCCGCGTAGAATCCTCCCTGCGCCAGGAGCCCCTCGTGGTCCCCCTGCTCCACGATGTTGCCGTCCCGCATCACGAGGATCAGGTCGGCATCGACTATCGTGGACAGCCTGTGGGCTATGACGAACGACGTCCTCCCGGTCATCAGACGGTCCATGGCCGACTGTATCGCCCTCTCCGTCCTGGTGTCCACCGAGCTGGTGGCCTCGTCGAGTATGAGCATCGGCGCGTCCTCCACCATCGCACGGGCTATCGTGACCTGCTGCCTCTGTCCGGCGGACATGGTGGTCGAATCCGTGAGGACGGTGTCGTACCCGTCGGGGAGGGACTCCACGAAATGGGTCAGGCCCGCCGCGGCGCACACCTCGTCCAACCTGGAGTCCGGCACGTCCGGGATGTTGTAGACGAGGTTCTCCCTCAGGGTGCCCCCGAACAGCCATGTGTCCTGCAGGACCATGCAGAACATCCCGTGGACCTCCTCGCGTGTCATCGCCGTCGTCGGGACCCCGTCCACCAGGATCTCCCCGCCGTCCACCTCGTAGAACCTCATGAGGAGGTTCACCATGGTCGTCTTGCCCGCACCCGTCGGACCGACTATGGCGACCTTCCATCCGGGCTGCACCTCGGCCGAGAAGCCGTGGATAACCTCCCTGCCGGGCACGTAGCCGAAGCGGACGTCCCTGAACTCCACGTGCCCCGCGACCTCCGCGGGACGGCGGCCGCCATCGCCCTCCGCCTCCATCTCCCCCTCGTCGAGGAACCTGAACACGCGCTCCGATGCCGCGGCCACGGCCTGCATGGACACGGCCGCCTGGGAGATCTGGGACAGGGGCTGTGTGAACATGCGGACATACATCATGAACGCCACTATGACACCGAACGATATCTCCCCGTCCAGGCAGAGCACGGCACCGGCGATGCACACCGCTATGTAGCCGAAGTTCCCCACGAAGTTCATGAGGGGCATCATCAGCCCTCCCAGGAACTGCGACATGAACGCACTGGAGAACAGACCCTCGTTGATCCTGTCGAACTCCTCGATCGCGGAGGACTCCCCGACGCACGTCTTCACCACCAGGTGACCGGCATACACCTCCTCGACATGCCCGTTCATGGCCCCGAGGTCGTTCTGCTGCCTCGTGAAGTGACGCTGGGAACGGGACATGATGAGCCCCATCATGACGAACCCGGAGACGGACGAGAGCACCGCGACCACGGTCATGGTGGGATCAGTGACGGTCATCATGACGAGGGACCCCAATAGCATCGTCACCGCCGTCACGAGCGTGGATATGCTCTGGTTGAGCGAGTGGCCAATGGTGTCCACATCGTTGGTTACGCGGCTCATCACGTCCCCCGTGCTGTTCCCGTCGAAGTACGACAGCGGGACGCGGTTGATCTTGCGGGATATGTCGCGACGGAGGTCGTAGGACGTCCTCTGCGAAACCGTCGCCATCATGTAGTTCTGGGCGAGGGTCAGGACCGCGCTGACGGCGTACAGGGCCACCAGGACCGTGACGATCCGCAGGACGGCGTCCAGGTCCATCTCGACACCCGGGGCCACCCCGGCCTCTATGAGGTCCGTCATGTCGCTGATCAGGTTGGGGCCTGCGAGTCCGAGCACGGTCCCCGCACACGCCGCCACCACGGCGACGATGAACAGCGTCCTGTACCCGCCCATGTACGAGAACAGCCTCGCCCATGCACCCCTGAAGTCGTCGACCCCTCTGGGACCGCCCCTGCCCGTCGGACGTCCCGGTCCCCTCAACGTACCAGCTCCCTCTCGGACATCTGCGACAGTGCTATGTCGCGGTAGACGGCACACCCCTCGAGCAGCTCCCCGTGCGTCCCGTATCCGACCATGCGGCCGTCGTCCAGGACGACTATGCGGTCGGCATCCATGATGGTGCCTATCCTCTGCGCGACGATGATCCTCGCCGCATCCCCGGTCTCCCTGTCCAGGACGCTCCTGAGCGTCCTGTCGGTGCGGTAGTCCAGGGCGGAGAAGGAATCGTCGAACACGTAGATCGAGGGCGACCTGCACACGGCACGCGCTATGGACAGCCTCTGCCTCTGTCCCCCTGAGAGGTTCGTGCCCCCCTGCGCCACCTCGGCGGAGGTCCCGCCGTCCATCGATCCGACGAAGTCCGAGGCCTGCGCGATGGAGATCGCCCTCGCGACCTCCGCCTCGGTGCGGTCCCCCGAACCGTCGCCGTACCTGACGTTCGAGTCCACGGTCCCGGAGAACATGAACGCCCTCTGGGGGACGTAGCCTATCCTGAGCCTGAGGGCGTCCAGGTCGTACTCCCTCACGTCCACCCCGTCGACCAGGACCTCCCCGGACGACACGTCGTACAGCCTGGGGATGAGGTTCACCAGGGTCGTCTTGCCGCTGCCGGTGGAGCCGATTATGGCCACGGTCTCCCCGCGGTTGACGTCGAAGCTTATGCCGCTAACCACGTCCCCGGCGGAACCCGGGTACCTGAACGAGACGTCCCTGAAGGACACGGTCCCCTCCATGCCGGGTTCACCCTCGCGGACGCCCCCGTCGGTTATCGAGGGTTCGGTGTCTATAACCTCCTCGATGCGTCTAGCAGCCACCATCGCACGCGGGAGGATCATGAATATCACCACCAGCATGATGAAGGACATCACGACCTGCATGGCGTACGACGAGAAGACCACCATGTCCGAGAACAGGACGATCCTCTCCCCGGTCCCCCCGGCCGAGGAGATCAGGAGTGCGCCGATCCAGTATATCGCGAGTGTCAGACCGTTCATGACCAGGGACATCCCCGGCATCATGACGGACATCGCCCTGCTCGCGGAGAGGTTCGTGTCGGTCAGCTCGGAGTTGGCATCCTCGAACCTCGACTCCTGGAACGACTCGGCGTTGTAGGCGCGCACCACACGCACCCCCGTGATGTTCTCACGGGTGACGCGGTTGACGTTGTCCGTGAGTCCCTGTATCCTCCTGAAACGCGGGACGACGTACAGGAGCACGCACCCGACGATCGCCATCAGGACCACGACGGAGGCCGCGGTGACCGCCGTCCACTCCCAGCTCTTGTCCATGATCTTGGTGACGGCCCACACCGCCATGATCGGTGCCTTGACCATCACCTGCATCCCCATCGCGATGGCCATCTGCACCTGCGTGATGTCGTTGGTGGAGCGGGTGACGAGGCTCGATGCGGAGAAACGGTCCATCTCCTCCAGGGAGAAGGACTCCACCCGCTCGAACTCCATCCTGCGGACCCTCCTGCACAGGGATGCCGCGACCCATGCCGCGACGCCCCCGACGACGACCGACACGACGAGGCTGCCGAGGGCGCACAGGAGCATTCCCCCTCCCTCCGATACGACGTCGTCCACCGGGCCACCGGTGCTTATGATCACCGTGATCTCGGACATGTAACCGGGTATCTCGAGGTCCAGGTACACCTGGACGGCCACCAACAACACGCATAACGCGATCAGGGCCCACTCACCGGGCCTAAGGTACTTCAGGATCATCGTTCCACCGTGCAACGTCCCTGCACATCCTTACGACGGTCCCGATTCAGGATATAAAACGTTCGACGGATACGTCACGGTGTGACGAACCGTGTGTCCCCGCCTCACCTCTTCACGATGATGCAGACTATGTCCTCGTCGGCGACCACGTGGTCCATCCCGACGGTCTGTCCGGGGAACTTGGCGCTCTTGCC
>JAZODL010000233.1:0-4578 GCA_045596945.1 Candidatus Methanomethylophilaceae archaeon
ACAGGAACAGGACCTCGTCCTTCGCGTTCACCGGCAACAGGTTCGAGTTCAGGGCGGTGGGCTCCTCCGCCAACTGTTCCTCCGCCATCACCGTTCTCAACACCGCGCTGGCGAACCAGCTCAGGCTGTTCAAGACGGCGGTCGACGCCCGCATAGCGGCCGGCTCCGACGTGACCGAGGCGCTGCTGGACGAGACCCGCGAGGTCTACCTCGGATGCAGGGACCTGTGCTTCGATGGCAATGGCTACTCCGAGGAGTGGAGGTGCGAGGCGAAGTGCCGCGGACTGGACTGCGAGACCAGCCCCCCGCTCGTGTTCGACGCTTGCACCAGCGAGAGGTCCGTCAGGCTGTTCACCGAGACCGGTGTGATGAACGAGGTCGAGCTCAGGGCCAGGAACGAGATCCGCTGGGAGATCTACTCCAAGAAGATCGAGATCGAGGCGAGGGTCCTGGCGGACCTGACGATCAACCACATCCTCCCGGTCGCGGTCAGGTACCAGTCCGTGCTCCTGGAGAACGTGACCATGATCAGGGACCTGTTCCCCGAGGACGAGTTCACGAGGTTGGCCGCCGGCAAGATGCAGATAATCCGCAGCATAGCCTCGCACGTGACGCAGTCCAGGGAGGCGGTGGGACGCATGCTCGCCGCATGCGACGCCGCCATGGCGATGGAATCCCAGCGCGACAGGGCGATCGCCATGCACGACGAGGTCATCCCCCTGATGGAGGGCATCAGACCCCATGTCGACGAGCTCGAGATGATCGTTGACGACCAGATGTGGCCACTCCCCAAGTACCGCGAGCTCCTTTTCATACGCTGAGTCCGTCGCCGGGGCCTCCCGGCGACGGTCCGGCCTTGCTCGACGGTGACGGTCCGAATGCCGTCACCACTGGGTCTCCAATAAGCTATATTTATATAGAAGAACAAACTTCACTTACCCCAGTATTCCGATTTAGGAAAAATTGGAGGAATAAAAAATGGGTATGGGAAACGCCCCCGTCATCATCCTCAGAGAGGGTACGAAGAGGGACAAAGGTAAAGATGCTCAGTTCAACAACATCGCAGCGGCAAGGGCCATCTCCGACGCAGTCAGGAGCAGCCTCGGACCCAGGGGAATGGACAAGATGCTCGTCGACTCCCTTGGAGACGTCGTCATCACCAACGACGGTGTGACCATCCTCAAGGAGATGGACGTCCAGCACCCCGCAGCGAAGATGCTCGTCGAGGTCGCCAAGACCCAGGACGCAGAGGTCGGAGACGGAACCACAACCTCCGTCATCCTCTCCGGTGAGCTCCTCAAGAAGGCCACCGACCTCATCGACGCCAACGTCCACCCCACCATCATCGCAAGCGGATACAGGCTCGCCAACGAGAAGGCCCAGCAGGTCCTCATCGACACCGCGAAGAAGGTCTCCATCGACGACATCGACACACTCAAGCTCATCGCACAGACCGCGATGATCTCCAAGTCCGTCAACACTTCCAAGGAGTACTTCGCAGACATGGTCGTCGATGCGGTCAAGACCGTCGTGGATGTCGACCAGGACGGAAAGTACACCGTCGACCTCAAGAACATCCAGACCGTCAAGAAGGCGGGTGCCAAGATGGAGGAGTCCTACATCGTCAAGGGCCTCATCATCGACAAGGAGCCCGTCCAGCCCTCCATGCCCAAGTCCGTCAAGGACGCGAAGATCGCACTGATCGACGCCGCATTCGAGGTCAAGAAGACCGAGATCGACGCCAAGATCCAGATCACCGACCCCAGCCAGCTCTCCGCATTCCTCGCAGAGGAGGAGAACATGCTGAAGGACATGGTCATGAAGGTCAAGGCCGCCGGAGCGAACGTCGTCTTCTGCCAGAAGGGAATCGACGACCTCGCACAGCACATGTTCGCCAGGGAAGGCATCTACGCCTGCAGGCGTGTCAAGAAGTCCGACATGGAGAGGCTCGGAAGGTCCACCGGTGCCAGCATCGTCAACAAGATCTCCGAGATCGACGCTGACGACCTCGGATACGCCGAGACCGTCGAGCTCAAGAAGGTCGAGGACGAGGAGATGACGTTCATCACCGGCGTCAAGGAGCCCAAGACCGTCTCCGTCCTCGTCAGGGGAGGAACCAACCACGTCGCAGACGAGGTCGAGAGGTCCCTCGTCGACGCCTGGTCCGTCGTCAGGGTCGCAATCGAGGACGGCATGATGGTCACCGGTGGAGGATCCACCGCAATGGAGATCGCCATGCAGCTCCGCGACTACGCCGCATCCGTCGGTGGAAGGGCGCAGATCGCCATCGAGGCATACGCCTCCGCCATGGAGATCATCCCCTCCACACTCGCCGAGAACGCAGGTCTCGACCCCATCGACACCGTCATCGAGATGAGGAAGCAGCACAAGGAGGGTAAGAACTACGCAGGACTCAACCCCTACACCGGAAAGGTCGAGGACATGTTCGCCCTCAACGTCATCGAGCCCTACAGGATCGGAAAGCAGGCCATCAACTCCGCAACCGATGCGGCCGTCATGATCCTCAGGATCGACGACGTCATCGCATCCCAGGCCAGCCCCGTCCCCCAGTTCGGTGACGGAGCACCCTCCGGACTGGACGACTGAAACTACAACTGAAACCCATCGGAGGGGCCCACGCCCCTCCCAACCACTTATTGAACGATTAAGAGGCAACCACGTATGACTGGTAAGTCTAGAGAGATGGACGAGACCCCCGAGGTCGGGGATGTGGAGATTCAGGAGGATGTCGTCGTCGACCCCCTCGCGGAGGCGCAGGCCAAGGCCGATCAGTACCTCGACATGGCAAGGAGGCTTCAGGCGGACTTCGACAACTACCGCAAGCGCACCCAGCGCGAGAACGAGGAGTTCCGCAAGTTCGCATGCTCGTCCATCGTGTCGGACCTCCTCACGATAGTCGACGACCTCGACCGTGCCCTGGAGCACGCGGGGGAGGAGACTGAGTTCGTCAAGGGGATCCGCGGTATCAGGGCGAACACGATGAAGGTCCTGGAGTCGAACGGTCTCCAGGAGATCCCCTCCGAGGGCAGGTTCGACCCCAACGTGCACGAGGCCCTGTGCACGGTGGAGGGGGATGAGGACGACATGGTGGCCGAGGTGTTCCAGAAGGGATACACGTTGAACGGCAGAGTCCTCAGATACTCCAAGGTCAAGGTGACCAGGAAAACATCTTAAAAACAAGGAAGGTGAGCAGAAATGTCAAGAATAATCGGAATCGATCTCGGAACAAGCAACTCGGCCGCCTCCATTATGGAGGGTGGAAGGCCGACCATGATCCCCAGCGCAGAGGGGACGAGCGTCGGAGGAAAGTCCTTCCCCTCGTACGTAGCATTCACAAAGGACGGACAGCTCCTCGTCGGCGAGCCCGCCAGGAGGCAGGCCGTCACCAACCCCGATGGAACCATCAAGAACGTCAAGAGGAAGATGGGATCCAACGAGAAGGTCACCGCACTCGGGAAGGAGTACACGCCCCAGCAGATATCCGCATTCATCCTCCAGAAGATCAAGAAGGATGCGGAGTCCTACCTCGGGGAGACCATCGACAAGGCTGTCATCACCGTCCCCGCCTACTTCAACGACAACCAGAGGCAGGCCACCAAGGACGCGGGTGCGATCGCCGGACTCGAGGTCGTCCGTATCATCAACGAGCCCACGTCCGCAGCCCTCGCATACGGTCTCGACAAGTCCGATGTCGAGCAGAAGATCATGGTCTTCGACCTCGGCGGTGGAACCCTCGATGTCACCATCATGGACTTCAGCGACGGTGTGTTCGAGGTCCTCTCCACGTCCGGGGACACCCAGCTCGGCGGATCCGACATGGACGAGGCGCTCACGAAGTACGTCATCGGCGAGTTCCAGAAGGAGACCGGAATCGACCTCGCACAGGACAACATGTCCTTCTGGAGGGTCAGGGAGGCCTGTGAGAAGGCCAAGATCGAGCTCTCCACCACCATGCAGACCGAGATCAACCTCCCGTTCATCACATCCGATGCATCCGGGCCCAAGCACCTGATCCAGACCGTGACCCGCGCCAAGCTCGAGGAGCTCGTGGAACCCATCGTCTCCAGGTGCAGGCAGTCCATGACCCAGGCGATCTCCGATGCGCACCTCTCCAACGACCAGATCGACAAGATCATCATGGTCGGCGGACCCACCAGGATGCCCATCGTCCAGAACTTCGTCGAGAGCATCGTCGGACCTAAGATCCAGCGTGGGATCGACCCCATGGAGTGCGTCTCCATGGGTGCGTCCATCCAGGGCGCCGTCCTCTCCGGAGAGGTCAAGGATGTCCTTCTGCTCGATGTCACGCCCCTCTCCCTCGGGATCGAGACCCTCGGAGGCGTCTCCACCAAGCTGATCGAGAGGAACACGACCATCCCCACCAAGAAGTCCCAGGTGTTCTCCACCGCCGTCGACAACCAGCCCTCGGTCGAGATCAACGTCGTCCAGGGTGAGAGGCCCATGGCAGCGGACAACACCTCTCTCGGCAAGTTCGTCCTGGACGGCATACCCCCCGCACCCCGCGGGATCCCCCAGATCGAGGTCACCTTCGACATC
>JAZODL010000234.1:0-2210 GCA_045596945.1 Candidatus Methanomethylophilaceae archaeon
CGGATTCGGGACTGGTGGAGGTCAACGGGGACGGTTCCCTGAGGAGGGCGGGTGCCCCCGCGGTCCTCAACCCGTACTGCGAGTACGCCCTCGGATGCATCCTGCACTCCAGGCTCCCTGGGGACGAGGTGATCGTGGTGACTATGGGTCCCCCGCAGGCCTCCGCGGTGCTCAGGCGCTGCATGGAGCTTGGTGCGGACTCCGCTTACCTGGTCAGCGACCCCGCCCTGGCGGGGTCCGACACATGGGCGACCGCCCGTGCGCTCACGGCGTTCGTGCAGAGGCACGTGCCCGACGCGGACCTCCTGGTGTTCGGGAGGCAGACCGTGGACGGCGACACCGGACAGGTCCCCTACGAGGTCGCCCAGCTCCTCGGTGTGCAGCAGTTCGCCTACGTGACCGACCTGGAGAGCTCCGGGGACGGGTTCACGGCCGTGCAGGACTACGGGGACATGCGCAGGAGGTGCACCGTGCCGAGGGGTTCGGTGGTGGCGTTCTCCGGCGTGGACCCGAGGGGCAGGTTCGCCTCCGTGTCCGGCCGCCTTGCAGCCGCCGGCAGGGGGATCGTGACGGTCGACAGGGTCGCACTCGGTCTCGGGCTCTACTCCGTCGGCACGAAGGGGTCCCCGACCGTGATCGAGGCCACGCGCAGGGTGGAGTCCACCCGCAGGAACAGGAAGGTCGTGATCAGGGACCCGGCGACGGCCGCAGGTCTCATACTCGGGGAGGCGGGTGCCAGATGAGCGGATGCAGCGGAGGTTCGTGTTCGAGCTGCTCGTCCGGCGACCAGGACAACCCCGACAGGCTCCCGCCCGGGATGCTCGCCAGGTACGACATAAACCAGTCCACCGCCGACGGCGTCCTGGTGTGGGTCGAGGTCGAGCACGACGGGGGTTCCGTCCGCATGCCCGACGTCTGCGCGGAGGTCCTCTCCGCGGCCAGGTCCATGTGCGACGGGCGTGTGTTCGCGGTTGTCTTCGGCGGACCGGAGGTCAAGGCCCTCTACCCCGAGATGTTCTCGTACGGTACGGACACCGTCTACCATGTCCGCGATACCAGGTTGGAGACCTACCAGCCCGAGGCCTACGCCGACTGCATGGCGGGCATCGTGGAGCGCGTCGTACCGGCGGTTGTGCTCATGGGCGCCACGACCAGGGGCCGCGAGGTCGCGCCCAGGCTGGCGGCGATCCTGCAGACCGGTCTCACAGCCGACTGCACCTCGCTTTCGATGGATGGAAGGGACCTGCTGATGACACGTCCCGCCTTCGGGGGCAACCTGATGGCGGACATAAGGTGCACCAGGTTCCCGCAGATGGCCACCGTGCGCCCGGGTGCGTTCGAAAAAACACCCACGGACAGGACCACCGGCACCGCACTCTACTGGCAGTACCAGGGGGAGGTCCCGAAGGAGGTCCTCTCCGAGGAGTCCGTCACCGGGGGCGGTTCGGACATCCGCGATGCGAGGGTCCTCATATCCCTGGGCAACGGCATACGCGACCGTTCCACAGTGGAGCTCGCCGAGTCCGTCGCGGCCAGGATGGGTGCGATGGTGTCATGCTCGAGGTCCATCGTCGAGAAGGGATGGATGCCCGTCTCGAGGCAGGTGGGGATGTCCGGCAGGATCGTCAGACCCGACCTCTACATAGCCATGGGCATATCCGGATCGGTCCAGCATCGTGCCGGGATGTCGGGTGCGAGGCGCATCGTCGCAGTGAACACCGACCCCGACGCACCGATACACGGCTTCTCCGATCTGAGTCTGATAACGGATGCCGCCGCGGTCCTCGCGGCGATGTCCCGTATGCTGGATGAGAAGGAAGAAAATGAGTGAGGGGAGACCCCTCACCTCTCGTTCTTCATGAGGGAGAGCGCGGTCTCTAGGACCTTCTCGACGTGACCGTCGACCTTCACGCCCTTCCACGCGGCCTCCACCCTCCCGTCCTTTCCGACGATGAAGGTGGAGCGTATGGTGCCCATGGACTCCCTGCCCATGAACTTCTTCAGGCCCCAGGCACCGGCCCTCTCGATGAGGTCGTGCTCCGGGTCGCTGAGCAGCGCGATCTTCAGACCGTTCTTCTCGTGGAACCTCCTGTGGGACTCCACCGAGTCCTTGCTGACCCCGATGATGGGGATGTTCCTCATCATGAACTTGGGGTAGGCGGCGGAGAACTCCACCGCCTCCTTCAGGCATCCCGCCGTCCCGTCCTTCG
>JAZODL010000235.1:0-8702 GCA_045596945.1 Candidatus Methanomethylophilaceae archaeon
CCACCTACAGCCAGATCATCAAGGGTACCAGGCAGCTGGTGGAGGCCGACCTCAACAACTCGCTATCGAACGTCATGAAGTTCCTGACGTCCATCACACTCATCATATCCATCCCGACCATGATCGCCAGCTTCTACGGCATGAACGTGGTGCTACCGGGAATGAACGAGACCTACACCCCGGCGGTCCTGCTGGTCCTGATGGTGGTGCTCTGCGCCGTATCCATCCAGATCCTGCGCCGCAGGGGATTGTGGCGTTGAACAGGGTGGTCATGTGTCCCTACAGAATCTTGCAGATGCGATCCGGGCGTTCCCGGGAGTCACGAGGAAGAACAAGATACACGAGGTCGTCGACCTCCTCCCCACGGACGGTTTCGACCACGTCCACGTGGCGGCCGGGGAGGACGCCGCCGCACTGGACATCGGGGACAGGTACGTCCTCTTCGCCACCGACGGCATCATGCCGTCCCTCCTCCGTTCCAACCCGTACCTCGCGGGTTACTTCGCCGTCCTCGTCAACGTGAACGACATCGCCGCCATGGGCGGTCGCGCCATCGGCATGGTGGACGTCATGTCCCTCATCGACGGTGCCGTCGCACCCGAGCTCATCAGGGGCCTCGCGGACGGCGTTTCCAAGTTCGGAGTCCCGATCGTCGGCGGCCACACGCATCCGGACTGCGATTACGACGCCATCGACATAGCGGTGGTCGGAACGGTCCGCAAGGACGCGCTGCTGCGCAGCGACACCGCGAGGCCCGGGGACGACATCGTCTTCGTCATCGACACCGTCGGTTACTACCCTGAGGACACACCCTATGCGTACGTCACCACCGAGGGGAGGTCCGACGACGAGGTCCGTGCGCAGTTGGAGGCCGTGGCAGTCGTCGGTGAGCGCCACCTGGCCCACGCCTGCAAGGACATGAGCAACCCCGGCGACATAGGCACGCTCGGCATGATGCTGGAATCGTCCGGGGTCGGCGCCGTGGTCGATGTCACGTGCATCCCCCGTCCGGAGGATGTGGACGAGGTCCACTGGCACCTGACATACCAGGGCTGCGGCTTCTGCTTCGCCTGCGATCCGGTGTGCTCCCAGGAGGTCATCGACATCTTCGCCGCCGTCGGATGCGAGGGCGCCGTGGTCGGGAAGGTG
Organism: Candidatus Methanomethylophilaceae archaeon; assembly: GCA_045596945.1. Lineage (GTDB taxonomy): Archaea > Thermoplasmatota > Thermoplasmata > Methanomassiliicoccales > Methanomethylophilaceae > Methanoprimaticola. Next base: position 1,150 of record JAZODL010000235.1, read on the forward strand.
GACGGATCGCGCGTGCTGAGGCTGACCGACCGTACCGACGATGTGGTGCTCTTCGACTTCAACGACGAGATAATCACGGGGATAAGGAACCGAGTGGTGTGAGAAGCGCCTGGCCACGGGGGTTGACCCCACATCCCAATCCAAGTTTACCATTTCGCTTCTCGACCCTGAGCTCCTGCAAACGTCAGTGGTTCGAAGTGAGGCTGCTCCCGTCAGGACCTGACCCGGTTTCCCCGATTAATGCGTGAACCGCGACCCTCCGGCCGCTTTCGTCGCAAACGCCGACTCCACAGGACATGGTTTCATAGTTGCTAGATGGGCTTGAACGTTCAGCAAGGCCGTCCCCCGCTGTCACCCCCGCGTATTGACGATTTCGGGTATAGGGCACGCCAAGCACCCCGGTCAAGCCAGACAATCCCCGATTGTGCGTCCGTATAAAATAACTTTCCGTATGTTGGACGGATCCGGTGCACATGGACGGATGACCGGAAGTGACCCGGATCCCCGTCGATCCTGGAACCATTCCACCATCGTGATCGGGGACATGTGATCCGTATCGATGTGTCCGAGGTTCCCCGGTTCCGCATCCTTTATATATGTTGTCCGGGATGACAAGATAACCGTGCTAAGTGTTAGCACGCAACTTGGTGAAACAATGAGCATCATGGGAATAAGCGACCCCTGGATCCTGGGAGCATACATCGGATGCTTCCTGAGCGTGGCTTTCTGCGTCATCTACGGATTGTCCCGGGGAAAGGCAGTGGAAGCAGAGGAGGATGCCGAAGATGGCAACTGAGGGGGTCAACCTCACCATGTTCGGTGTGATGACGGTGGCGTTCATCATCATCACGCTCGTCCTCGGATGGTACGGATACAGGAACACGCGTAGCAACGAGGAGTTCCTCCTGGGAAGGAACAAGACCAGTCCCGTGATCATCGCCCTGTCCTACGGAGCGACGTTCCTCAGCGCATCCGCGGTCATAGGGTTCGGCGGTCAGGCGGCCGTCCACGGTATGTCCCTCATGTGGCTCTGTTTCCTCAACCTCTTCGTCGGGATCATCGTCGCGTTCCTCATCTTCGGGAAGAGGACCAGGCGCGTCGGAAGGCGCCTCGGCGCATCCACCTTCGCGGACCTCCTGGGCAAGGTCTACGACTCCAGGGGGATCAGGGTGTTCACCGCGATCCTCATCATCGTCATGATGCCGATATACGCTGCCGCCGTCCTCAAGGGCGGTGTCAACTCCATTGCGGTCATCACCGGCCTCACGGAGTACTACAACTACATCCTCGTGGCATTGGCAGCCGTCGTCGGCGTCTACGTCATCTACGGTGGCATCATCGCGGTGATGTACAACGATGCACTCCAGGCCACTATCATGTTCCTCGGGATGCTCGTCATCCTCATCGTCACGTTCGTCGTCCTCGGAGGTCCGGCGGAGGCCGGCAACTCCCTCTCCGGTCTCTGGGACCAGAAGATCGGTGAGACCGATCTGGGGGTCCTGCCTGGATTCAACGGATGGACGTCGATGTCCGACTTCGGCACCAGGGAGTGGATGACCGTCGTCACGACCTTCCTGCTCGGTGTGGGTGTGGGTGCGCTCACGCAGCCCCAGCTCGCGGTCAGGTTCATGTCCGCCAAGAGCGACAGGGATCTCGAGAAGTCCCTCGCGATCGGCTCCGTGTTCATGCTCGTCGTCGTCGGTTCCGCCTACACCGTCGGTGCCCTCTGCAACGTCTACTTCGAGAACGAGTTCGGCATGACCGCGTTCCAGTACATCTCCTCGATAGGACTGGGTACCGATTTCATCATCCCCCAGTACATCCTCGAGGTGTTCCACGGCATGACCTTCGGGGACATCTTCATCTCCCTGTTCCTGCTGTCCCTGGTCTGTGCCGCCATCTCCACCATCAGTGCGCTCATGCACACCATCGGCGGTGCCGGCGGATACGACCTGTACAGCGTCCTCATGCGCTCCAGGGGAGCCGACAAGGACTCCTCCGACATCAACGTCAACAGGATATTCATCGTGATCGTCCTTGTGCTCGTGGTCGTCTACTGCTACCTCATGCCCAACGACATCATCGCCAAGGCGACGTCCGTCTTCATGGGCATGACCGCGGCCGCACTGCTGCCCGCGTACTTCCAGGCCCTGTACTCCGGGAACCCGGACAAGACCGCGGCACTCGCCAGCATCGTCACCGGAACGGTCTCCTACCTGTTCTTCGCCCTGTTCATCAACAAGGGGATGTGCATCTTCCTGCCCGTGTGCGAGATGCTGACGGGTCAGGCCGTCCTGTTCCCCGACTCGATCCTGGCGTTCCTGGATCCCCTCGTGGTGTCGCTCCCCATATCGATCATCACGATGGCGGTGTTCCTCCTCGTCAGAAGGGTCAAGGTTGACCCTGAGGTTGCATAAAACTCAATTCAAAGGAGGGTCCCCACCCTCCAGTTTTTATAATTAATATACATTGAGTTGATTCATCCGATAGGGTGGCATCCAATCGGCAGTGTGGTGGCACTCCACCGGGTGAAGCACATGATAGACAGGGGAAACGGATACGGGGTCTCATCCCTCGAGGAGAAGCACATGATATCCCTTCTGATGTACCTGGTGGCCAACGGCCCCAGTCGGAAGATCGACATATACAACTGCGTGTCCTCGAACCCGAGGATGCCCGACAAGCTCAACCACCTGGAGGAGATGGGGCTGCTGCATCAGGAGATGGACATGATGTCCCGTTCGACCATCGTCACCCTCACCGAGAGGGGTTACGACGTGGCCGGGCTCCTCATGGAGATCGACGAACGCATCCGCGGCTCCGTGGACCGTTCCTGACCCGCCTTCAATCGGGATTAAGTAGTTCCTACGTCTAGCCCGGGCCATGGAGAACGCATTGGAGCTGGAGGGTGTCTCCGTCGTCAGGGACGGACGCCGCATACTCGATTCCGTGGACCTGGTCATCCGCCGTGGCGAGAACGTGGCGGTAATAGGTCCCAACGGCTCCGGCAAGACGACGCTCATCAAGCTTCTGAGGGGTGAGATCCACCCCTACTACGATGAGGACGCCCCCGCTGTGATGAGGATCTTCGGGCAGGAACGCTGGAACCTCTTCGAGATCCGCGGCCGCATAGGCGTGGTGTCCATGGACCTCCAGGGCATGTTCAGGCCCGACACGCTGGTGCGCGAGGTCGTCTGCTCCGGTTTCTTCAACAGCCTCGATGTCTTCCGCAACCACGAACTCACACCCGACATGGTGTCCCGCGCGGTGTCCGCGGCGGTGATGATGGGGATCGACGACCTCCTGGAGAGCGGGATCGGGGTGCTGTCCCTCGGCGAGATGAGGCGCACCCTCATCGCACGCGCACTGGTCACCGAACCCGACCTCCTGGTCCTGGACGAACCGATGACCGGTCTCGACATCGTGATGAAGTCGCGGTTCCGCGCCATGTTCGACATACTCATACGCCGTGGCGTGAGCATGGTCATGGTCACCCACGAGCTCACGGACATCCCGGAGAGTGTCGACCGCGTCGTCATGATCAGGGACGGACGCATCTTCGCCGACGGCCCCAAAGCCGAGCTGCTCACGGACCGCATGGTCTCCGAGCTCTACGGCGAACCTATAAAGGTCGAGTGCGATGGGGGGACGTACCGTATGCACATCGACGGGGACGTGGTCTTATGATGTACATCTGTTCCGAATGCGGGTACCAGATACCCGATGACGCGGAGTTCTGCCACCAATGCGGATGCCTCAGGTCGAAGGCCCTCCGCATGGACGACAGGGGTTACGTCGACGAGGGCAGGTGCCACAACTGCGGTCAACCATTCAGGGGCGACGAGTTCTTCTGCGGGAGCTGCGGCACAGCGCTGGTGCGCACGTCGAACCCCCGTGGCAGGATGGACGGCAAGGGCGTCCTCGCACTGCTCCTGGCACTGGTCCCCGGGTTCTTCAACGTGTTCGGTCTCGGCCACCTGGTGCTCAGGCAGTGGTCCAGGGGCGTGATGTTCCTCGGCCTCACCGCCGTGCTGTGGTGGATCACCCCCACGTTCCAGGCGACGTCACCCATCATGCTCATGCTACTCCAGGTCGGGCTCTTCATGTACCAGGCCATGGACATCTTCAGGTTCGTCAACCCCGGGGGTATCCGCTGATGGACTGGACCGAGAAGTACCGTCCCGTGACCCTCGACGCGGTCCTGGGCAACCCCACCGCCGTCAACACCCTCAGGGCCTGGGCCCGTTCGTGGGAGAACGGCATCCCGCAGATGCGCGCGGTGGTCCTGATGGGATCGCCCGGTGTCGGCAAGACCACCTCCGCCGAGGCGCTGGCGAGGGAGATGGGATGGGGCATCGTGGAGATGAACGCGTCCGACCAGCGCAGGGGAGCCGACATAGAGCAGGTCGCCATCCTGGGATCCAGGTTCAACACCTTCGCCGACGACGGCTCCTACCTGGACAGCACCGCCGGCAGGAGGAAGCTCATCGTCCTCGACGAGGCGGACAGCTTCTTCGGGAACGCCGACAGGGGCGCGATGCCAGTCGTCAACGAGCTCATCCGCACGACCAGGCAACCGGTGATCCTGATCGTGAACGACTTCTACGCGATAAGCAGGAAGAGCAGTGCCGTCAAGAACGAGACGCTACAGATCACATTCAAGAAGCCGCAGGCATCCACCATCTCCAAGGCCCTGACCGCCATCGCGAAGGCGGAGGGCGTGGAGGTGGACCCCGAGGCCATGCGCATCATAGCCGAGAACGCCGGTGGGGACATGCGCGCCGCCGTCAGGAACCTGGAGTCCCTCGCACTGGGCATGGACAGGGTAACGGTGGCCATGGCGGAGGAGCTCTCGGCACGTGCCGACAGGAGGGACATGTACGACCTCATGACGGCGATCTTCAGGAGGGACGACCCGTCGGCGGCCAGGGCCGTCCTGTCACGCACCGACGAGGACCCCGAGACCGTGGGGTTGTGGGTGGACGAGAACCTACCCTTCGAGTTCCCCGACCGCGGGGACCTTGTGAGGGGGTACGAGAAGCTCTCGCGTGCCGACATATTCATGGGACGCGTCCACCGCCGCCAGTACTACCGCTTCTGGTCATACGCCGGGGACATGATGACATTCGGGGTCGCCACGTCCCGCATGACCGACAGGCGCTCCCACGAGCGCATGCGGTTCCCCAACTACCTCACCAAGATGTCCCGTAGCAAGTCCGTGAGGGCGCTCCGCTCATCCGTGGTCATGAAGCTGGCGGTGCATCTGCACACATCCACCCGCCGTGTGGAGCTGGACGTCCTGCCCCAGGTCAAGGTCATGGTGGCCAACGACGACGACCTGCGCCTGGAGCTCACCGACCGTCTGGGCCTGGAACCCGACGAGCTCGCGTTCCTGCTCAACGCCAAGGCGGACTCCAAGAAGGTCAGGGACGTGTTCAAGGTGATAGACGGCAGGACCGAGGAGAGGAGGCTGGAGTCCAACCGCCCCAGGCCCCGTCCGCAGGCATCCGGTCCCCTGGACGCCGTGGCCGCCCCCGCGCCCGTCGCGGAGGCATCCGGACCGGCCCCGGAGCCCGTACAGGTCGCGAAGGCACAGGCCCCGAAGACCGCATCAAAACCCAGCGCTCAGCGCAGTCTTTTCGATTTCTGAGGTCATCACATGGATCAGGCATACAGGGATCTGCTCATCAAGCAGCAGTACAGGTTGCACAACGACCACGCGGCGGTGAAGCTCTGCCACTGGATGAAGGAGAGCATGCTCCATGAGAGGCACTGCTACAAACAGGACTTCTACGGCATCAGCAGCCACAGGTGCCTGCAGATGACCCCCGCCATCAACGAGTGCAGCCACATGTGCACGTTCTGCTGGAGGATACAGGAGAACGACTTCGAGGTCCGCGAGTGGGCGGAGCCGAAGGAGATGCTGGACGCGCTCATCGAGCACCAGAGGAAGCTGATCTGGGGATTCAAGGGGGATCCGCGCTGCAGGCCGGAGATGTTCGAGGAGGCCAGGAACCCCAACCAGGTGGCCATATCCCTCGCAGGTGAGCCGATCACCTACCCGTACCTCTCCGAGTTCCTCGACGAGTGCCACCGCAGGAGGATGACCACCTTCATGGTCACCAACGGGACGTACCCCGAGAGGCTCGAGGCCCTGGACACGCTGCCGATGCAGCTCTATGTGACCGTGGCCGCACCCAACGAGGAGGTCTACAGGAAGGTCTGCCGTCCCAAGGTCTCCGACGGATGGGACCGCATCATGCGCACTCTGGAGATGATGCCCTCCCTGGACACGCGCACCGTCATAAGGCACACCCTTGTGAAGGACGTCAACTTCGGATGGGTGGACGACTACGCCCGCCTGGACAACATCGCCCAGCCCGACCTCATCGAACCCAAGGGATACGTCTTCGTCGGCGGATCGAGGCAGAGGCTGACGATGTCCTGCATGCCCTCCTTCGACGAGATCCGCGACTTCTCCCGCCAGCTCGGTGAGAGGACGGGGTTCGAGATAGTCAAGGAGCGTGCCGACAGCCGTGTGGTGCTGCTCGGTCATCCCGGTGAGGAGACCGACGTGCGCAGGATCCACGGCTGGACCGAGTGAGAAAGGTACATGGAAGGGGTTTGTCCCGCGGGGGCATACCCCGCGGGATCCCGCCGGCCCTCAGAGAACGAGGAGTCCGGCCAGGATCACGACGTGCAACGCCAGGAAGACGTACACGAGTTTGAACTTGAGTTTCTGGGTCTTGTGCCTCGCAACCCTCATGCCGAGGGCGGCCCCGAAGGGACCGAACAGCGCCGAGAGGATGAGGGTGGACTCCTTGGTCCTCCACTCACCCTTCTGCGCCTTGGCCTTGTCCGACAGGAACATCCCGAAGGACACCAGGTTGAGGATCACATAGACCGTCAGGGCGATGAGCTCCATCATGGGATCACAGATTGGCGATGTACTCGTCGACAGCCACGGGGAATCCCGCCTCGTTCATCTCCTCCGCCTTCTTGTTGAAGTAGACCGCGTCGTTGATGCCGAGTGCCTCGGATACCGCCTGGCACTGGTTGTCGCCCTTCTCGTCGTTGTACATGCAGGAGATGAACAGGTGGAGCCTCTTGCCCACCAGTGCGTCCTGGTTGTTCTCGATGAACTCGACCACCTGCTTGTACGGTTTGCCGGCATGGATCCCCGTACCGAAGATGACGGTGTCGTATCCGCTGAGGTCGATCCTCGTCATCTCCTTGAGGTTGAATATGTCGGCACCCGATCCGCGGGCGATGTACTCCGCCAGCTTCTTGGTGTTCTTCGTCATCCCGGTCGCATAGATTACAACTTTTCCCATCCTGTTCAACTCCCTTCCGTTTAATCAGAACTTGCTTCCGATCTCTGCAGCCTTGGCGAGGACGTCCGCGTTGTCCTTGGCGGGTCCGTTCTGTGCCTCGGAGTAGACGATCTCCCCAAGGGATTCGAATTTGAAAAAGTTCACCATGACCCCGGTGATTGCCTGGGCGATGGCGACGGCTCCGTCGTACCCTCCGCCGCAGGAAGTCGGAGGCCAAGC
>JAZODL010000236.1:0-3309 GCA_045596945.1 Candidatus Methanomethylophilaceae archaeon
GAGCACGTACCAGACAACGAGTTCGCATGGGATCTTCATATCCGCAACATGACCTAACAATTATTAATAGTATTAGGTTCGGCCATCAACGTGTTTTCGGAGCCTTTTCGACCGTTTTTTAAACACACGTTATATCACGCACCGGGATTCGCCTTGACGTAGAACTCGGACACATCCCAGTCCTCGTCCTCCCTCTGCCTCTCGGAGTCCAACCGAACCCCCAGGGACTGCGCGGCCTCGCGTATTATGCGGTCCGCACGGTCGCTCCCCTCGAACTCCTCCACCTTTATGCCGGAGGAGGACACCTTGCCTTTGAACGACCCTATGATCCCGGTTCCCCAGAACACCACCGAGCGGGTGGAACCGACCTCGCGCTTGATCCTGTCACGCAGGTACAGATGGAGGTTGTCCTGGCTGTTCAGGACGAACCCGCCGGTGAACCTCGCGGGCTGCACGCCCACGTCCTCCGAGACCATCCACATGAGTGTCGGATCGCCCCTGACGAAGAACCCCTTCCTGAGGAACCCCTCGTCCTCAAGATCGGACAGGATCCTCCTGACGACGGACATCCTGCCGGACACGAACCTGGACAGGAGCTCGGCCGAGAACACGCCGAAGTCGCGGAAATGCATGCGGACGACCTCCCTCTGGGCCTCGTAGCGGTCCATCCCGTTCAACGGGACGAGCGAGTAGTTGGAGTCCGCATCCTGGTACACGACGGAGCCGTGTGACAGCTCGGACAGGATGTCCGACGTCGTGTCCGGTGCGTAGGGGGAGTGCTCCAGCAGATCCTTCTTGGACAGGGGCTGACGATCCTTGATGAGTGCTATGATGTCGCGGGCGGGAGGCTCCGGGACGTAGCCCTTCTCCGCACGGAACAGGATCGCATGATCCCTGTCCGTGTAGCCCTGCAACGGCGGGGACAGCGTCATCTTGAGTGTGTACCCCTTCTCCATGTGCCTCTTCACGGTCGTCCTCTCGGCCACGCGTGTGAGTGCCTCCTGGTCCCCGCGTATGTAACCGCGTTCGGCGATGGCCGCCGCGATCGTGGGGTACATGTCGCCCTTGGAGACCCTCTGCCTACCCAGGACGTATCCGGTCATGTCGTCCTCGGGGATGCTCCACGGCACGAAGCGGCCCTTGGCGTAGAACCCGTTTACGAGATGGTAGCCCGCACCGACCAGGACCTCCGACATCGCCGGATCCAGATCCTCCGCGGCCACGTTGAGCACCTCGCGTATGCGCACGATGTCCGTACCCTTCATCCTGTGGAACCCCATGAGGTGGTCCACGGCGGACAGGACGTCGGGAAGCATGTCGGGGGAGTCCATGTCCATGGAACGTATCTCGATACATCCGGACATCTCCCATATCTCGAGGGCCCCGACGAGCACGTCTCCGCGGACGAGGGGGTATATCCACTTGTCACCGTAGCGGGACGCTATCTCCGCCCATCTGGAACCTATGTCCGGATCCGAGAGGGACACCACCCTGACGGGATGCTCCGTGTACGGGACGTCCTCCAGCAGGGGGATCTCGTCCGACATCACGTACATGGGGGTCTGACCCTCGCCCACCAGAATCGTCTCGGCGCCGAGACCGGGTGCCATCGCCTCGATCTCGTCCAGCGGGAGATCCACCATGAACCTCAGCGCGGTGGAGGGCACCGGGCCGAACGCGCGTATCGCCCTGGCGAGGAGGTCGCGGGCCGGATCGCCCTCGGGGGTGCCCGGGTGGTAGACCGCATAGGTGTTCTCCGTCCCCCAGTCCTCCCTCTCGTCGAAGTTGCGTATTATGCGGAGGGACCTGTCCAGGCGCATCAGCGATTCGCGGACCGCATCCTTCTCCATCCCGGTCTCCGCGACCACCTGCCTCATCGTGGCGGAGCCCAGGCCGTCGACCATGTTCAGCACCCTCACGTCATCGGGTTGCGTCTCGTCGCGTCTGAGCGCCGCGTAGCGGTCGGCCTCGTCGGACATGACGAACCTCACCCTGCCGCGGACGAACCTGCCGAGCAGGATCTCGCCGGATGCGCGCATGGAGTACCACTCGGAGAGGTCGAAGCCGTCGACCCTGTTGTACACGTCGAGTTCGCTACCGGCGTTTCCGAAGAACTCGAAGAACCCGTGGATGCTGTCGAAACGGGCGCCCTTGCCCAGTCTGTAGCGTTCCACGGTCTCGTGGTCGTACACGTTGCTGCTGCCCGCCTTCAGGCGCATGTGGTCCAGCTTCAGCATGTACTGGTCGTTCTCGGAGACGAGGAACCTCCCCCTGACCACCTCCTCGCGACCGACCAGGGACTCGAGCGACGAGCGTGCGGCGTCCTCGGGTATCGCCAGTGCGAAGGCGACCTCCTGAACGGTGGACGGTGCGAAGCACTCCAGGAACCTCAGGACCATGCGGTCCGTGGACTCGCGACGGTCGTGTTCAGGGTAGGTCGCAGTGGAGAAGGACCATCTGTTGTTGCCGGACACGTCCGTCCTCGTCACGACGTACATGGACTCCAGCTTCCTCATGGACCTGTACGCGACGTCCTCGCTGATGTCCAGCTGCGACGCCACCTCCGCGAGGGTCGTGTCCTCGCCGACCGCTGAGAGGACCGCCTCGTCCGTGTCCGTGAGCTCGCGCTCCCTGCGCGTGGCGGCGGCGTAGTACGGTATCTCCGATGCCACCATTATGTGGGGTTCGTCGAGGAACACCGTGCCTATGCGCCCCTCGCGGAGCAGTTCGCGCACCCAGCCGTCCACGGTCTTCTTGTCCTCGTCCGTGTAGGTGTAGATGTTCCTGCCGCGTTCGCGGAAGGCCTGGAGGGGACCCGTCTGCATCAGGAGGGTCGGGATGTCGTCCCTGCCCATTATACGCCCGGGCTTCTGCGCATAGTACGGCACGATCTGGTCCTCCGTGAACTCGAACTCGCTGACGGAGTCCCCGAGTGCACGGTACAGGACCTTGCGGTGCAGCTCCCTCAGCAGGGCGGAACGGTCCTCCATGAGGACGATGTCGGAGAAACCGGACAGGATGGCCGAGTGGGCGAACGGGGACGGGGTGCCCGTGAACGGTATGACGGACACTGTCATGTCCCCCGACTCTATGGTGTCCAGCACGACCTTGGCGTTCCTGATGTCCATGTCGTCCTCCAGGACCTCCCTGTAGGTCTCCTCTATGACGGGGACGTTCTCCATGTCGCCCAGCATCTCGAGCAGGTACGTCGAACGGATCTGCTGCCTGTTGACGGATATGGGGCGGCCCATGTAGTTGCGCAGGATCATGAAGCTGCGGGCGGCGGTGTGTCTGAACCTGAGCTTGAAG
>JAZODL010000237.1:0-4484 GCA_045596945.1 Candidatus Methanomethylophilaceae archaeon
TGGGCTTCGGAACGACGCCCATCGCCCTCAGTCCGAGCGCTATCGCCCCGGACGATACGATGAGGACCTCCATGCCGGAATCCTTCAGGAACCTGACCTGCTCCGCGACGGAGTCCATGAAGTCCCTGGAGATGCGCGAACCGTTGCGCATGATGGATGACGAACCGATCTTGATGACGACACGGCCGACCTCGCCGAGCTGCTGCCTCCTGTCCACGGTATCGCCTCAGAAGGGGTACTCCCTCTCGGAGGGCACGTGTGTGAACTCGCGACGGTCCGCACCGACGTAGTCGGCGACGATCTGCCCGTCACCCACCAGGACGTACTTGTAGATCATCAGACCCTCCATGCCCACGGGGCCACGGGAGTGGATCTTGTTGGTGCTGATCCCGACCTCCGCACCCTTGCCGTACCTGAAACCGTCGGCGAACCTGGTGGATGCGTTGACGAACACGTCGGCGGAGTCGACCATCCTGACGAAGGTGGATGCGCGACCGAGATCGCGGGTCATGATCGCATCGGTGTGGTGGGACCCGTGCTCGTTGATGAACGCTATGGCCTCGGAGAGCGAATCCACGATGCGGACGGAGACAGTCAGGTCACCGTACTCCGTGAACCAGTCCTCCTCGGTGGCCGGGACCGCATCGGGGATGATGGACAGGACCCTGTCGTCCCCCCTGACCTCCACGCCCTTCCCACGGAACATCGCGACCATGTCCGGAAGGAACGCGTCCGCAACGGCGGAATGGACCAGGAGGGTCTCGAGGGCGTTGCAGACCGCAGGGTACTGGACCTTCGAGTCCAGGACGACGCGTGACGCCTGCTCCAGGTCGGCATACTCGTCCACATAGGCGTGGCATATGCCGGCGGCATGTCCGAGTACGGGTATCATCGTGTTGGCCTGGATGTACTGGACGAATTCGTTGGACCCGCGCGGGATCAGGAGGTCTATGTACTCGTGGAGGCCGAGGATCGCATCGATGTCCGAACGGGACTCCATCAGGACGAACGCCTCCGCAGGGACACCCGCGGATGAGGCGGCATCGCGGAGGATGCCGAAGAGCACGCGTATGGAGTTGGATGCCTCGCGGCCGCCCTTGAACGCCACAGCGTTGCCGGACTTCAGGCACAGGGACATGATCTGGGGGACGACGTCCGGGCGTGATTCGAAGATCACCCCGAGCATGCCGATGGGGCAGCGGATCTGGTAGAGAGTGAGTCCGTCGTCCAGGTCGAGCGCGGACATCCTCTCCCCCACGGGGTCCGCCAGGGAGATCACATCGCGGATACCCGCGATCATCCCGTCTATCTTGACATCGTCCAATTTGAGCCTCTTGAACATCGGACCGCTGATCTCCCCGCGTTCGAGCATGCCGGATGCGGCCTCGAGGTCCGCCGCGTTCGCCTTCAGTATTGTCGCGCGGTTGGAGTCCAGCGCCTCCGCCATTGCCTCCAGAGCACGGTCCTTGACGGCCGTGGAGAGGACGGAAAGGTCTATCGATGCGAGTTTTGCTCCCCTGATATCCGAGACGACGTCGGTCATTTGAATCGGATGTCCATGTGTGACTTCATCTTTATAACATCCGATTGGAAACCTTGAAATATCACGAGCCTGGTGCGGATGCTAGAGCCGAGGTAGCCAAGCCCGGTATGGCGGCGGTCTCGAAAACCGCTGGTCTTCGACCTCGGGAGTTCGAATCTCTCCCTCGGCGCCATTACCATTCCCAACGGTGTTCTCCCAACCATTATACCTTGCATCGCATGTACACAGTTCCATGAGATGGTCCGTGCTGTTCCCGGCATCGCTGATCCTGTGCATGGTGTTGATCGCAGTCGCCACGGTCGGACTGCTGATGGACCTCCTGTCGACCACGACGTTCCTGGTGCTCATCGCAGCCTCCATCATCGTCACCACCGTGCCGTTGTTCGTGCCCCACCACACCTCCGTGGACATCGACGCGGATGGGATCCATGTCAGGGCGCCCTTCGTGGACATGCGCATACCGTTCACGGGGATCGTGTCGCTCTCCCACTGCACGGGGATCGGATCCGCCGGGATACGCACGATGGGGCTCCAGACCTTCAGGAAGAGCTACGGCTCCTTCTCCAACAAGGTGTTCGGCCCCCACACCGCCGCCTACGATACGGGCATCCCGTTCTTCATCGTGATCCGCACGACCAAACAGACCCTCGTCATGAACGCGGGTGATGAGCGGGAGACCAGGGACCTCTACGGCCTGATTTCGTCGAACGTCGGTGCCGGTGTGGTGATGGACCGCCTGCACCCCGACCCGGTGGCCGCCGGGAAGGACAGGAGGGTCCGCAACATCGCGATCGCCGTGTCCGCGGTCCTTTTGGCGGTGTGCCTCGCGGTGGTCGGATGGGCGATGACCGCGGGGGATGTGGACGTGGAGGTATCCGACGGGCAGCTCAGGGTAGATGCCACGATGATGAGGGACAGGGTGCCCCTGTCCGAGATAACGCATGTGGAGCTCAGGGACGACGTGGACTACGGGACCAGGACGATGGGGGTGGGCAACGGCAGGGTCCTGACCGGCACGTTCAACAACGACGAGTTCGGGAAGTACAGGCTGGCCGTGTACAGGGACACGGACCTGTGCATAGTGGTCCATCATCTGCCGGGGACGCTGGTGTTCAACCTGGCGGACGATGCAGAGACCTCGGCGTTCCATGCGGAGCTCCTGGATTCGCTGGGCACCTCCGCCGGACCCGCTCCCTCGGGGGCCCCGGTGACCTGAAACCGTTCCATGAGAACGGATGCCGGCCCCGCGAGGGGCCGGGGATGTTTATCATCTGGTTATGTCGTCGAGGGTGTCCTTGATCTTCTTGGATAGCTTGGACTTGCCCTTCCCGGATGACGATGGTTTGATCGAGGAGTCCAGCTTCATGAGCAGCTCCCTCTCCTCGTCCGTCACCCTCTTGGGCACGTTGACGGAGACTCTGACCATGAGGTCCCCCCTGGAGGACGAGTTCGCCCTGGGGAGGCCCTTGCCCGCGATGCGGAGCACGGTACCCACCTGGGTCCCCTGCGGGATCCTCAGAAGCACCTTCTCGCCCTCGAGCGTCTCGACGGTCTCCTCCCCTCCCAGCACGAGCTTGGGATAGGACGTGGTTATACCGGTCCAGAGGTTGGACCCGTCGCGGTCGAAGACCTTGTCCTGCTTGACGTGGATGACCACGAACAGGTCCCCGGGGGGCCCGCCGTTGTAACCGGCGTTGCCAGCCTCGGTGACCCTGAGCCTCATGCCCTCCTCCATTCCCGGGGGCACCTTGAGGTCGATGTGGGAGTCCTTGGTTATACGGCCGGATCCCCTGCAGTGCGGGCACTTCTCGGCTGACGTCCTCCCCCTCCCACGGCAATCGGGACAGTCGCTGACCGTCACCATGTTGCCGAACGGGCTCCTGCGGACCTGCTGGACCTGTCCGGCCCCTCCGCATGTCTGGCAGGTGGAGACCTTGCCGTCCTTACCGCCAGTCCCCTTGCAGGGATCGCACACCACGGTGTGGGGGACGTCGAGGTTGACCTTCTTCCCCTCGAGGACGTCCCTGAGGGTGATCTCCAGATCGTACCTGAGGGACTCACCCTGGGAGGGCGCGTTGCGGGACTGTCCGCGGCGTCCGCCTCCGAACATGCCGCCGAACAGGTCCCCGAAGATGTCGCTGATGTCCTCCGCACGGGTGAAGTCGTTCCAGCTGAAGCCGTCGGCCCCGAACTGCTGCTTCACGCCGTCGTGACCGTACTGGTCGTACAGGCTCCTCTTCTCCTGGTCCGAGAGGACCTCGTAGGCTTCCGAGATCTCCTTGAACTTGGCCTCCGCAACCTCCTTGGGGTCGGACGACACGTCGGGATGGTGCTTCTTGGCTAGGGAGCGGTACGCCTTCTTTATCTCCTCGGGGGTGGCGGTCTTCTCCACCCCGAGGATCTCGTAGTAGTCCCTCGGCATCTGTCATCACTCGTCAACGATCTTGTAGTCGGCGTCGACGTAGTCGCCGTTGGAGGCGTTCTCCTGAGAGGCCTGTCCGGATGCCCCGGCACCGGGTGCACCCTGCTGGGCACCCTGCTGCTTGGAGGCCTCCTCGTATACCCTCTGGCTGATGGGCCCCATGACCTTCATGAGGGCGTCGATCTTGGACTTGATCTCCTCGACGTTGTCGCCCTTGTTGGCCGCCTCGAGGTCGCTGACCGCGGCCTCGACGTTTGCCCTCTCCTCCTGGGAGACCTTCTCGCCGAGCTCGTCGAGGGACTTGCGGACGGTGTAGATGGCGGTCTCGGCCTGGTTGTGGACCTCGACGGACTCCATCTTCTTCTTGTCCGCATCCGCGAACTGCTCCGCCTGCTTCACCAGCTCGTCGATCTCATCCTTGCTGAGCTTGTTGGAGGATGCGATTGTGATCTTCTGCTCCTTGCCGGTCCCCTTGTCCTTCGCGGACACGTTGATGATGCCGTTCGCGTCGATGTCGAA
>JAZODL010000238.1:0-4373 GCA_045596945.1 Candidatus Methanomethylophilaceae archaeon
GATGTTGCCGTCCTTGTCCACCGCGATGGTCCTGCCCGAGGGGCATTCGCACGCCCCGCGTATGACCTCGTTGCGTGCATCCGGATCGTCGGTACGGGGCAGCATCTTCCAGATGGTCGCCTCGCGACGGTGACAGAACCTCGACTTCGAACACCTCCCATCGTCCATTATGTCGATGGTCTCCCCCTGATGGATCTTCGCACGCTCGGCGAACGGTCTGCGGTCTGCGGTCTCATCCCCCTTGAAACGCGTGTGGGAACCATCGCAGAACGGTGCGTTCTCGGAACGTCCGCACCTGCACAGGGAGTACACCTCGGCCTGCGGGAGCTCGCGACCGTCCTTCCAGACGTGGAGGCCACCCTCCATGGATATGACCTTCTCATAGAGCGGGATGCCCCCGCGGACGATATAGGGTCCGTCCTTCACAATCTTGATGACCTTGTCCATGGGACCACCGTATTGAATCGCCGGACGGACCTTATTATTGTTTTCACTAACCGGTTTGCGGAGGGGTCGGACCCCCACGTATCAGGTGAACCTGACGGCCGTCCCGTATGCGACGACCTCGGCGGCACTGGCCATGACGGACGACGTCGTGTACCTTATCATGACGACAGCGTCGGCACCCAGGGACTCCGCCTCCTCGACCATCCTCTTGGTGGCTATGGCACGCGACTCGTTCAACATCTCCGTGTACGTCGCCAGCTCGCCACCGACAAGGGACTTCAACCCCTGCCCTATGTCGCGACCGACGTTCTTGCTCTGGATCATGTTGCCCTTCACCAGGCCGAGTATCTCGTAGCTCCTCCCGGGTATGTTCTCAGTAGTTGTCAACAGCATCGTCTATCCCCTCATCTATCTCCCTGAAACGCGCCCCGACATGGTACGTCAGGACGGCTGCCACCACGATGTAGACCGTGGCGACCACCGCCACAAGGGGCCACGGGGCCCCGAGGACGGTGTACAGCGTGATCACGGTCACGAAGAACAGGACGAGCACCACCAGGACCCCCAGGGCACCAGCCTTCTTCAATCCGTTCCTGTCCATGCCTCACGGATCGTCAGCATAGTTCTTATCACTGACGGTCGGCTCGGCCAGATCCATGGTGACCGGACCGGACTTGCGGTAGTTCTTCTTGGACAGCATCCCGCACTCCATCCACGCCGCCTGGTAGACGGCGATCGGTGCATTGCATATCATGGACATGTTGCCCCTGATGTCCTCGTTGTTTATCCTGCTCTTCTCGAAGCACATGATGTCGTCCATCGTTATGTTGCGGAGGTTCTCGGCATAGTGCTTCAGGAAGTGGCAATCGGAGTCTATGTCCACGTCCATGGTACCGTCGTCCCTCGCCGTCACGGTCACACGGACCCTCTTGTCGCATATCGTCATATCCACATCTACAGCAGATGTCATGGTCCCTGTCTCTCGTTGTACGGATAAATAACCAGTCTTCCCGGGAACGATTGTTAAGTGGCTTTAAGTCACGCTGACCGATGGGGTTTTATCCGATCCGCCCGATGGGGAGACGTCGGGAGATGGAGGGTGGCCGACGGTAGCCGCAAGGCAGCTGAGGAAGTTCCCTCCTCCAAGGGCGAGATGGACGGGCGTAAGCCCGTACGGCGAGAGCTGTGGCAAGGGCCCAGAAACGACACAGACTGGACTGACAGGATGATCCGCAAGGCGGTGACGTTCCCCAGGATTTGGTGAAACGGCGACTCCCCATCGGAGCAAGTCCGCACAACAGGGTAGACCGGCCCGGGACCTGTGGGTAGGACGCGAAGTTGAATGCCACCTGAAACAGAAGGGGGGCTACTACCATCACCCGACACATCCGTGAGGCACGACCATGATGCTGAACCGCTGTCCCAAGCACTCCCCCGAGACGGGGATCAGAACCATACCTGTCGAGGACACCATCTCCAGGATCGTACCGCTCCTGGGGAAGGCGGGACTCGGTGAACCGGAGGATATAACGTCCAGGGACAACATCGGCATACCGGTTTTCTCGGTCGACCGTCAGGAGACCGCACTGGGCGTCCCCAAGTACTACAACGGGAAGGGCGCCACCGTGGAGCAGGCCAAGGCCTCGGCCATCATGGAATCCATCGAGCGGTACAGCGCGGAGATGCGCGACACCGATGAGATCGTCTATGGTACGTACGAGCAGGCCCGCGAGGTCATGGCCACCGTCGATCCCGTGGACCTCATCCTCCCCCTCAGGGTGCTCGACCACCTCCAGGGCCAGGAGATCGCCTGGACCGAGGGTTTCGAGATGTTCAGGGGGGAGCCCGTCTGGGTCCCCGCATGCGCGGTCTACTACCCGTACTACCCCGACGGGGACTACCAGCTCTTCAGGTTCCACACCAACGGCATCGCATCCGGGAACACGATGGAGGAGGCGATCCTGCATGCGCTCCTGGAGGACATCGAGAGAGATGCCTGGTCCATGGCCGAGTTCAGGGACAGGACCTATGCGGATGTGATGATAAGGGACAGTGAGTCCCTGCCCGCCAGGCTCATCGAGATGTTCTCCGAGCAGGGTGTCGAGATCCACCTCAAGGACCTGACCAACGACATCGGCATCACCACCATCGGCGCATCCGCGGACGACACGGTGACGAAGGACCCGGAGCTCCTCACCATAGGGGTCGGGACGCACCTCAACCCGCAGATCGCGGCCATAAGGGCGATCACGGAGGTCGCACAGAGCAGGACCACACACAAGCACGGGATGAAGATCAACGCCCAACTCCAGAAGGTATCCCAGGACATGGGGTACGACCGCATGAAGAAAGTGAACCACATGTGGTTCGGAGAGAACCGGGAGAAGGTCTACCTCGAGGACATGCAGGACCTGTCCACACCGTACGTCCTGGACGACATAGAGGTCGTCCTCGGGAGGCTCATGGAATGCGGTTTCGACTCCGTCATCGCCGTGGACCTCACCCGTCCCGAGCTCGGCATCCCCACAGTGAGGATGATCGTCCCCGGCCTGGAGGTCAGCACCATGGACCCCGAGAGGGAGGGAGGGAGACTCAGGGGCATGTGGCCCCCGGCCAGGTCCTCCGACCGCACCGGTTAACTACATGTCGGTGCATGTCCGAGCATGGATTCCGTGTTCAAGGCGGTCGGATTCGACCTGGACGGCACTTTTCTCAGGACGCATGTCGACTACGGCAGGTTGAACGATGCCGACAGGACCGTCCTGGAGTCCCTCGGGATCCCGTTCGGCGAGATCGACTTCGGCGATGCCATCAAGAGGCAGAGGCGTCCGATAAGGGACTGGTTGGAATCCAACGGCCGCGGTGACGAGTTCGACCTCGTCGACCGCATGATCGACGATCTGTGCACCGAGATCGAGTGCGAGTTCGTCGACGAGGCAGAGCCGTTCCCGGGATCCGTCGAATGCATAGATGCCATCAGGTCCAAGGGACTTAAGGTCGGGATCCTCACACGTGGTTCCCGTGAGTACGCGGAGACCGCACTGGGCGTCTGCGGCCTCACGGACAGGTTCGATGCTGTCGTCGGCAGGGACTACAGGAGCTACGATGATGCGAAGCCGTCACCCGTCGCGATGCGCGACTTCGCCCATGAGCTCGGCGTGGAACCGTACGAGATCCTGTACCTCGGAGACAACGTCGCGGACTACCTCTCCGCAAGGGACGCCGGTGCAACGTTCGTCGGGGTCCTGTCCGGAACGTGCACCTCGGAGGACTGGAGGGGGCAGGATCCGGACATGGTGGTCGTGGACTACGCCGGCTCCGTCATCGACCTCCTGTGAGCCGACACCGGACGCGCACGGCATCCGCGCATACATACGATCGTCGTGAAAACAAGGGGTGTGCCCCCCGGTCGCCCGGGGGTAAGTGGTTTCCTCTATCCTTATACCGGACTCACTGGGTTCCGTCACCGAGGGTGTGGACCCTGTCGAGCACCTTCATGTGCTCGAGGTCGTCGTACCTGAACCTGTCGAGGTTCGCGGTGAAGGTGTTGTCCTTGGGGAAGATCTTCTTCATGGTCTGCATGAGGGTGCTTCCGATGGACATGAGGCCCTTGGTGAGGTCGAGTCCGAACCTGGTGGAACCGCAGACGAGGTGACCGGGGTTGACGACGTCGTGGGCGTCCATGACGGTCTTGAGGCTCCTCATCTTGGTGGCGGTGGGTGCATCGTGGATCACATCGAGCATCCATGCGAAGAACACTCCGAATCCGGTCGTCCTTCCACCGTACTTCGCGGCGACGTCGCCGAGGTAGAAGTTGAATCCGAATGCGAGCATTCCGGTGATGAGCTCGTCGTCCTTGAAGTAGTAGGGCATGAACAGGGTGGTGGACCTGTCGACCATGACTCCGATGACTCCTCCGGCCTCCA
>JAZODL010000239.1:0-3292 GCA_045596945.1 Candidatus Methanomethylophilaceae archaeon
TGGCTACGATCCGACTTGACGAGATGGTCGCGGAGGGACGTGAGCTCGCGAAGATCCACCCCAACATCAACGTCAAGCTCCCCATGTGCGTCGAGACCCTCAAGGCGACGAAGATCCTGTCGTCCGAGGGCATCAAGGTCAACGTGACGCTGATCTTCTCCCCGCTCCAGGCGCTCCTGGCCGCCAAGGCCGGTGCGGCGTTCGTCTCGCCCTTCATAGGACGTCTCGACGACATCGGGCAGTACGGCGGGGACCTCGTCGGACAGATCGTCAGCATATTCGAGAACTACGGATTCGAGACCGAGGTCATCGCCGCGTCCATCCGCGGACCCGCACACGTCCTTGATTCGGCACTCGTTGGATGCGACATCGCGACCATCCCCTACGACACCCTCAAGCTGATGGTCAAGCACCCCAAGACCGACGAAGGCATCCAGAAGTTCATCGCGGACTACGAGAAGTCCAAGAAGGACTGAGCGTGATGCATGACGTCGTGGTCGTAGGCGGGGGGCCGGCAGGCAGCCTTGTCGCCAGGAACCTCGCACCGCGACACGACGTGGTCGTGTTGGAGGAGCACGGCTCCTCCGGTACACCGGTCCAGTGCGCGGGACTCCTGAGTCCCGATGTCATCAGGATGTCCGGAGTCGATCCGGACATCCTAAACACACTTCACGGGGCGGAGGTCTTCTTCCCGGACGGGGCCTCGGTCACCGTCCGTTCCAAGGCTCCGAAGGCGGTCGTCGTCGACCGTGCCGATCTCGACAGCAGGATGGCCGACGCCGCAATATCCGCAGGGGCGGAGTACAGGTACGGCGAACGCTACACGGGTCACACCGTCGGGGACTGCGTCACGGTCTCATCGTCATCGGCGTCTCTCGAAGCCAGGGCCGTAGTGGGTGCCGACGGTCACAGCTCGAGGGTAGCGATGACCCTCGGCGATAACGGCCCGAGGGAGTACCTCCGTGGCATACAGGCCGATGTCCGCATGGAATCCGTCCATGATGATCTCTTCATCATCCACCTGGGGTCCGAATACGCCCCGGGCTTCTTCACGTGGGAGATCCCCTGCGGGGACTTCGTCCGTGTCGGACTGTGCACATCGTGGTCCGCCGGGCCCCCGTACCGGTACCTCTCCGCGTATCTCCGCAGGATGGGTGCGGAGGACCGTGTCCTGCGCATGTACAGCGGCAAGATCCCCGTCGGAGGTCGTCCCAGGACGTACGGTGAGCGTTGCCTGCTCACAGGTGATGCCGCGGGACTGGTCAAACCGGTCTCCGGAGGGGGCCTCCACCCCACGTTCGAGACCGTGCCGCACCTCTGCCGCGTCCTGTCGTCGGCCCTCGACACCGACGACCTCTCGGAATCCAACCTGTCGGCGTATGAACGCGGATGGAGGTCGCAGGTCGGACGGGAACTGTCCCGGGGGTACACGCTCCGCAGGATGTTCACCCGCCTGGATGATGCCGACCTGGTCCGTGCTGGCCGGTTCGCATCGAGGGACGATATCCGTTCGTTGCTGGACGACATAGACCTGGACCACCCCAGCAGGGTGGTCGGAGCCATGCTGAGGAGGCCCCGGGCGCTTCTCGCCGCGATACCCCTGTTCATCAGGTGCATACTATGAGACGTGTAATCTTCGCGAAGGTCCCGGTGGATGCCGCCGGACAGTACATCAGGACGCTCATGGATGCGGGTTACGTGGACCGTCATGCCAAGATAGGCAAGGTGGACGGCTTCCGCACGGTCCCCATCCTCCCGGAGCACATCGACACCGTCGTGGCCATGGGGTTCGAGATGGGGGAGGGCGATGCCCACACCCTCGACAGACGCAGCCCCCAGGAGAGGATAGCCGCCAGGTTCGCGGACCATCCCGATCTGGTGGACATCCTGCCCGACCGCTGGGAGTCGGTCGGAGACATAATCGTCCTGCGTCTGGATCCACGTTGCCTCCCGTACTCGGAGCTCATCGGCAGGGTCTATGCGGAGGTCCTCGGTGCCAAGACCGTCTGCGCCGACACCAAAGGGGTGTCGGGTGAGTTCAGGAGGCCGAGCATGCGGATCCTGTACGGCACGGACACGGAGTCCGTGCGTCTGGAGAACGGAATAAGATACGGTTTCGATGTGACCAAGGTGATGTTCGCATCCGGTAACACGGACGAGCGCATGAGGATGAGGATGCAGGACTGCACCGGTGAGACCGTCGTGGACATGTTCGCGGGGATCGGGTACTTCACACTCCCGTTGGCCAAGTACTCGGGGGCGAGGCGCGTCTTCGCCTGTGAGAAGAACCCCGAGTCATACACCTTCCTGGTGAGGAACGTCCGCGACAACGGTCTGACGGACACGGTCATCCCCATCCTGGGGGACAACCGCCATCTCAGGGGGAGGGCGTTCGCGGACCGTGTCCTCATGGGTTATGTGCAGACCACGTCCGAGTTCATGGACACGGCCCTCAGGATCATCCGCCCCGGAGGTGTGATCCACTACCACGACACGTTCTATGTCAGCGAGTACATGGACCGTATCCGCTCGATCTTCGACGATGCATGCGGGGAGGACGGCTACGAGATCATGTCGGTGCGTGAGGTGAAGTCCTTCGCACCCTCGGTCTCCCACTATGTGGCGGATGTGAGGATCAGACCTTCTCACCGGAACTCGATGCTGTGAGCAGCGTGTTCATCGCATCCCTGTAGGACTCCCCCTCGGATCCGATCACGGTTGCGGCGAACGGTACGAGGTACTCCGCGAACTCCATCTCGCTGGATGTCAGTTTGATCGGCACATCCCTGCATCCGGCCGCCATCACGAATGCGGCGGACACGCTGCGGGAGCGGCTGTCCTTCAGGCCCGTCTCCTGAACGGTCCTCAGCAGCATGTCTGTGCCGCCGACTTTCACCGCCTTGGCGAGTCTGTCCGACACGGTGGTCACGGGACCGGGTCTGCGGAACTCCGGGAGGGATGCGACGACATCCGCGGAGATGAAGACGTTGTACGCGTTCTCCAGCGCTACCATCGGCTGGGTCCTGGACTGATCCCCGACCTTCTCCGCGGTGGCGGCGTCCGTGTGGGTCTCGATGAGTCCCCTCCAATCGGACTCCCACAGGGCGGAGAGGACCTCGGTGGCCCTGTTTGTCTTCACGACAACGGCCCTGCCGTTGGCGGACAGGAACGTCCTGATCGTGTTCAGCTCCCTCTCCCCTCCGGAGAGGGCGGACATGAAGGAGTCGAGAGACGAGCCGTAGTTCTCCCTGCCTATGATGTACGTCGAGGTGCCGGCGTCCTTGAGGTCGCC
>JAZODL010000240.1:0-2807 GCA_045596945.1 Candidatus Methanomethylophilaceae archaeon
ACGCCATGCGCTCCACCTCCGCGACGATGGAGTCCTCGGAACGTGAGACGACGGTCCTGCCCTGGTGCACGGCTATGGCGCAGAACGAGCAGTCGCCGTAGCAGCCGCGGTGGGTGGTGACGGAGTTGCGGACGGTGTCCATGGCCCTGACGTGCCCGTCGCGGGCGTAGTGGGGGTGGACCTCGTCCATGTAGTCCGAACCGTGGACGGCGTCGAGCTCGGCGGTGGTGAGGTGGCGCTGGGGCCTGTTGTGCACCAGGTACCTGTCGCCGTGGGCCTGCACCAGCGTGGATGCGGTCACGGGGTCGTTGTTGTCCCTGAAGATCCTGAACGCCCTCATGAACGCACCGCGGTCGGTGGAGCATTCCTCGAAGGAGGGCATGACCACCGCCCCCTCGGGCACCGTGCGGGACGCGGTGCACGTCCCCCTGACGTCCCCCCACGGGAGGCCGTCGCGGATCCTGGCGGCGACCTCCAGGGTCGCCAGCTCCGCCATGCCGTAGATTATGCCGTCGGCCTTCGAGTCGAAGAGGACGGACCTGCGGACGGAGTCGGACCACATGTCGTAGTGGGCGATCCTCCTGAGGCTCGCCTCCACACCGGCCAGGATTATCGGCTTGCCCTTGGCGTGCTTCTTGATCAGGTTGGTGTAGGCGATGCAGGCCCTGTCGGGACGCCTGTCGTTGACACCGCCGGGGGTGAAGTCGTCCTCCTTGCGGAACTTCCCCGTGGGGGTGTGGTTGGCCACCATGGAGTCCACGCATCCGGCCGAGACGGACCAGAAGAGCTCCGGAACCCCCAGCCTGGTGATGTCGGAACCGTCGTCCGTGCGGGGCTGGGCGATGATCCCGACCCTGTAGCCGTGGTCGATGAGCCAGTGCCCCATCACGGCGGTCCCGTTGTACGCGTTGTCGGTGTAGGTGTCGCCGGAGACCAGGATCACGTCCAGCGCGTCCCATCCCCTGGCGGAGACCTCCTCCGCGGTGGTCGGTACGAACATGTCACTCCCCGCTCTTCCCGAGCAGCTCCACCGCGGGCCCGTATCCAGCGTCCGCGGCGGCGATGATGAGGTCGTACTCCTCGTCCTCGTATGCGGCGACCGCCTCGCCACGGATGATCATGACTCCGAGGTTGTACATGCACTCGGGGTTCTCGAACTCGGTCCCGGCGCGGAAGTACTGGGAGGCCATGTCCATGTCGGCCCCGACACCGGTCCCGTCGTAGTACATCACGCCGAGCCTGTGGAGGGCGTCGATGCTGCCCTCGGCACCCGCGGTGCTGAGGAGCCCCACCGGGTCCATGTCGGCGATCCCGGCCCTGCCCTCACCCGCGAGGACGCCCAGATGGTAGAAGGCGGGCGGGTAGCCGGCCTCGGCCGCGGACCTGTAGAGCCCGACGGCCCTCGGCAGGTCCTCTGCGACGCCCTCCCCGGACTCGTACATGAGCGCGAGGTTGCACAGGGCGCTGCAGTCGCCCTCGTCGGCGGCCGCGGTGAGGAGCTCCAGGGCCCTCGGCAGGTCCTTCTCGAGACCCTCGCCGGACAGGTACATGGCCCCGAGATTGGCCTTGGCGTCGACGCTGCCGGCCCTCTCGGCCCTCCTGAGGAGGTCCATGGCCTTCGCCGCGTCCTGCGCCACGCCGTTCCCGGTGTGGTAGAGTACCGACAGCATGAAGATGTGGTCCCCGTCACCGCCGATCTCGACGGCGCGGCGGATGAGGTCGAACGCCCTCTCCGGATCGTGGGGGACGCCGTGGCCGTCCAGGTGCAGGAGACCCAGGTCGTAGAGCCCCTGCGGGCAGTCCTGCTCCGCCGACTGCCTGTACAGCTCGGCGGCCGTGGCGATGTCCAGCGGTGCCCCGTCCCCGTCCTCGTACATGTTGCCCAGCACATCCTGTGCCAGGGCGTGGCCCATTGTGGCTGCCTGGCTCAGCAGCTGGAACGCCCTGGAGAGCTCGTCCGCGTCGGAGGCCGAGCTGTAGAGCCCGTAGCCCTCCCGGAATATCGTTTCGGCATCCTTCATAGTTGGAGCTCCATGACGTGGTCGTACATAGTGTATCCGTCGCCGATGGGGACGTCCTGGTCGCGGACGACCTCGAACCCCTTCGAGAGGTAGAACCCTATCGCGGGCTCGTTGCCGCGGTAGACCGTGAGCCTGACCGTCCCCGTGCGTCCGGTGCGGAGGACGTCGAGGAGCGCGGAGGCGACGCCCAGACCCTGGAACCTGTCCAGGACGTAGAGCTTCGAGAGGAACGCGCCGTACTCCGTGGGCTGGAACCCGATGTACCCCACGGGCTCACCGCCGATGGTCGCGACATGGTACTCCATGCCCTCGGCCATCTGGGAGCGCACCGCGTCGGGGCTCTGGAACCTGTCCAGCATGTAGTCCGACTGTCCCGGCGGGAGCATGTCGTCGTAGGCGTCGTGCCAGGCCTCGTGTGCGAGTGCGGAGAGGGCTTCGACGCCCTCCCCCGTGACCCTGGATGTCCGTATTCGCGCCCTGCCGGCATCGACCTCGTCGATGAAGTCCCTGAGGCCGGCCTCGAAGTTCACACCGTAGCGTATGTCGGTACCGGCCTCGACGGTCCTCTGGATGCTGCTGACGGTGAGGTTCACCGCGGCCTCGACCGCCGCACCGAGGGAGAGTCCGGACTCGGATGCCGCGACGAAGGCGGATCCGAACACATCGCCGGTGCCGTGGTAGTAGCCGGGTATCTCGTCGCGCATGACCTCCCCGGTCTCGCCGGTGGTGTAGTCGATGTAGACGGCGCCGACCCTGCCGGCCTCGAAGCTGATGCCGGTGACGACC
>JAZODL010000241.1:0-3693 GCA_045596945.1 Candidatus Methanomethylophilaceae archaeon
GGACCCTATGACCATCAGTTTCTTGTAATCCTTCCTCAAAATCTCCCCTCCTCGATCATCCTGGCGAATCTGTCGTAAATCTGGGAACCGTCCCAGGGACCAGGGGCGGCCTCGGGGTGGTACTGCACCGTGAGGATGGGCAGGGACTCGTGGTGCGTGCCCTCGATGGTGCCGTCGTTGACGTTGACCTGGTCCGCGACCAGACCGGTGCCGTCCAGGCTGCCCTCCTCGACGGTGAAGCAGTGGTTCTGCGTGGTGATGTGCACACGGCCGTTGTACTTCACGGGCTGACTGGCCCCGTTGTGGCCGAACTTGAGCTTGCGTACGGATCCGCCCATTGCGAGGACCGTGGCGAGTCCGCCGAACCCTATGCCGAAGACGGGCATACCGCCCTTGGCGAGTGCGGACACCGTCGCGACCACCGTGGATGCGATCTCCGGGTTCGAGGGGTTGCCGGGTCCGTCCGAGACCACGATGCCGTCGACCCCGTATCCTCCGATGACGTCGACGGGGGTGTCGTAGGGGAACCTGACCACGTCGAACCTCTCGGAGAGGGTCCTGACGAGCCATTCCCTCGCACCGCAGTCGATGATGCCCACGGTGACGTCCTTCCCGGAGCGGATCTCCTCGATCGACCCGCAGGTGACCTCGGAGACCAGGTTGGTCTCACAGGGGAACTCCATGCCCGCGAGGTCCGCGACGACCTTGTCCAGGTCGGCGTCCCCTCCGACGATGGCCCCCCTCATCGTCCCCGCGGAGCGTATCCTGAGAACGATCTCACGCGTGTCTATTCCGGAGATACCGGGTGTGCCCTTGGCCTTGAGGAACTCATCGATGGTCCTTCCGTCGTACATGGGCGAGGGATCCCTGCAGTACTCCCTGACGACGATGCCGCGGGCGTGGACCTCGCGCTCGTCGAAGTACTCCTCGGCGACCCCGTAGTTGCCGATCAGGGGGTACGTCATGACGACTACCTGACCCCTGCAAGCGGGATCGACCAGTGTCTCCTGGTACCCGCTCATTCCAGTTGCGAAAACTACTTCCCCGACCGTACCGGATTCAGATCCGAACAGCTCTCCTTCATATTTGGTCCCGTCCTCCAGGACCAGGTATCCGCGTGCCATCGGGGAATTATCACATTCCAGTACCGTATATAAGACCTCGCCAATATATCTGACAAGGACGAAACAGAGTTGTCGGATTACAGACAAACGAACCCTTTTCTGACTGCTATACGGAACGTAATAAAGGTTCTATAAGGGGGAGCCCATGGGCCGGTCATGCGCATACTGAACGAGGAGGCCTCCGCCGGCCGCATGAGGATTCAGGTCGAGACCGACGAGGACATCTGGCACCTGTACAACGTGGTGGAGGAGGGCGACCTCGTCACCGCATCCACCACCAGACGCGAGGAGAAGTCCGCCGACAAGCTCAGGGCCGAGAGGGCCGAGAAGAGGAGGATGACCCTCGGCGTGAGGGTGGAGAAGATCGAGTTCTCCGAGGACGACCTGCGGCTGAAGCTCCTCGGGACCATCGAGACCGGACCCCAGGACATCGGACAGCACCACACGCTCATCTTCGAGAACGGCGACTCCATGGACATCGAGAAGCGCCGCTGGAGGGATACGCAGGTCGAGAGGCTCAGGAGGGCTGTGAACGACTCCAAGAAGCCCCGCATCGTGTTCGTCTCGCTGGACCAGGACGACGCCACCGTGGCCGTGCTCAGGCAGTTCGGACTCAAGGAGGTCACCACCGTCCGCTCCGGCAGGTCCGGGAAGCAGTACAGCGAGAAGCCCCAGGCGGACGGTTACCACGCGGAGATCTGCGCCAAGCTCGTCCCGCTCATGGAGCCCAACATGCCGCTCGTCCTCCTCGGACCCGGTTTCGAGAAGGAGACACTCGCCGAGGACCTGAAGAAGATGGAACCGGAGACCTTCAGGAGGATACACGTGTACCACACCGGACAGTGCGGGATGGTCGGCATCAACGAGCTCATGAAGGCGGGGATGGGTGCGGACGTCCTGAGGGAGTCCGCCGTCGGGGTGGAGCTAGAGGCCGTCGAGGAGCTCATGACCGAGATAGCCAGGAACGGTCTGGGGACGTACGGTCCGCAGCAGGTCATGGACGCCGCCCTCGCGGGTGCCGTCGAGAAGCTCCTGGTCCTGGATTCGAAGGTCAGGGAGCAGGACCTCGACGACATTGTGCGCGCTGTGGAGGCACAGAAGGGCACGGTCGTGGTCGTCTCCGGCCAGCACGACGGGGGCAGGGAGCTGGCGGCGCTTGGCGGGATGGGTGCGATCCTGAGGTACAGGGTTGCCGAATGAGCGTTTTCCACGGGCCACCTGTGTTAACGCCGCTTCATGGTCCCTGTATTAAATACGGATAAGCCATTACGAATTCCGCACTCTAACATCCGAAATTCACACGAATCAGCGGAGCGTAGGAAGGGAAGTACAAATGAAGAGCAAGAACGAGGTTACCGGTTGCCTTGACAGGCCCGTCTGCATCTGCGACACCACACTCAGGAACGGCGAGCAGGCCGCAGGGGTCATCTTTTCGAACATCGAGAAGTACAGGATAGCACAGCTCCTGGACGAGGCGAGGATACCGCAGATCCAGGCCGGTATCCCCGGCCTCAGCGCAGAGGACAGGAAGGCCGTCAGGCACATCGCACGCATGGGCCTGGACGCATCGGTGATGTCCTGGAACAGGGCGGACATCAACGACATCAACGCCAGCATAGAGTGCGAGGTCGACTCCGTCGCCATCTCGATAGGCGTCTCCGACGCGCAGATCGCGAACGTCTACAGGAAGGACCACGAGTGGATAGTCGACAAGATCTACGAGACCGTCAGCTACGCGTCCGACCACGGACTCTACATCTCCTGTCTCGCCGAGGACGCCCCCAACGCGGACCTCGGGTTCCTCCTGGACTTCGCCAAATGCGCGAGGGAGGCCGGTGCGGACCGCATCGGATACGTCGACACCATAGGCTGCGAGGACCCCTTCACATGCTACGAGAGGATCAAGACACTCGGGCAGATCGTCAGGATGGACTACGAGGTCGTCTCCAGCAACGATCTCGGCATGGCCACCGCCCACACCGTCGCCGGACTCAAGGCCGGTGCGAAGTTCGCCAGCGTCTCATCCATGGGCATCGGACCGAAGGCCGGTGTGGCACCCCTCGAGGAGGTCGTGATGGCCGCGGGACACACCCTCGGACTCGACAGCGGCATCGACTGCACCAGGTTCATGGAGATCGGCGATGCGGTCGCACTCGCCTCCGGACGCCCCGTGCCCGTCGCCAAGCCCGTCATCGGATCCTATGTCTACATGCAGGAGTCCGGAGTCGCGGTCGACGGCGTCGTGAAGGACGAGAACGGGGAGGCGTTCGACCCCGCGGAGGTCGGAGCCGTGAGGACCGTCCTCGTCGGCAAGCACTCCAGCAGGAACACCATCATCTCCGAGATAGCCCAGATGGGCATCGAGCTCAGCAGGGAGGATGCGGACGCCCTCCTCGACATGGTCAGGAAGGCCACCATCCAGATGCACCGCAGCGTTAGCCCCAAGGAGCTCTTCCTGCTCTACGAGGACCTGATGTCCGGAAACGACGTGTTCGACGAGGGCGCGGTCGCGCCCGCCCCCGCACCCGCGGCCGTCGAGCCCGAACCCGTCCAGGAGAACGCCGGCAAC
>JAZODL010000242.1:0-3323 GCA_045596945.1 Candidatus Methanomethylophilaceae archaeon
TACGGGGTTGAAAAAACGTTAAAGTAACTGAATGGGGATTGACGGGACATGGCCGGTGGAATGAGAATGAACGATCGCCAGATGAAGCAGGCGATGAAGAAGATGGGTATCAAGCAGACGTCCATCGACGACGTCACCGAGGTCATCATCAGAACGAAGAGCAACGAGATAGTCATCACCGATGCCGAGGTCGTGTGCGTCGAGATGGGAGGCAGCAAGAACTACCAAATCGCCGGAAACGAGTTCACCAGGGAACTCGGTGCCGGAGGGGACGCATCCGTTGCCGTCGGCTTCCCGGCGGAGGACATCGAACTCGTCATGTCCCAGACCGGGTGC
The DNA here is from genome assembly GCA_045596945.1 of Candidatus Methanomethylophilaceae archaeon. Classification (GTDB taxonomy): domain Archaea; phylum Thermoplasmatota; class Thermoplasmata; order Methanomassiliicoccales; family Methanomethylophilaceae; genus Methanoprimaticola. The sequence goes on from JAZODL010000242.1 coordinate 337, forward strand.
GACAGGGACAAGGCGGTCGAGGCCCTCACAGCAGTCGACGGCCAGCCCGCTGAGGCGATCCTCAGGATAATGTCGGAGTGATACCATGTGTCTGGCAATACCCGGTAAGATCGTCAGCATCGACGGTGACGTCGGAGACGTGGATTTCGGAGGCGTCATCAGGAAGGCCAACCTCTCCATGGTGGAGGCGGCCGTCGGAGAGTGGGCCGTGGTCCATGCGGGGTTCGCGATCCAGATCATGGACGAGGAGGATGCCCAGGAGACCATCAGACTCTGGAACGAAGTCCTCGACAGCGACAAAACCGAATTCAACTGAGGGTGTGGCCGTACGGCCACACTCACAACTTCTTCTGGATCTTCCCATCCTTCTTCTTACGGACCACCGACGCACCCTGGTTCTTGGCGACCTGCTTCGCGTACGCATCGGCCTCCGCCTTGGTCGGGAACCTCTTCAACGCCTTCTGCGCCTTCGCCCTCTTGACCTGCCATCCCCCGTCGGGATGGGGTTGGACGAAGTACGCCCCGTTCCCCTTCGGTGACGGCTCCGATCCGGACGTTTCCCCGATGGGCACCTCGACGGCTTCTGCTTCCTTGCGATCCTGTTCAGGTTCCTTCGCCTTCCTGGTGATGAGACCCATGATACCTAATCCATTTGAGGGGATATAAACGAAATCCAGGATCACATGGACCTCGCGGCGATTCCAATCCAAGACTATATAGAAAAATTTAAATAGTTTGTAGATATCCTGAGTTTTGGTAAGACGGCCATAGCGGCGGGGTCACACCCGGTCCCATTCCGAACCCGGCAGTAAAGTCCGCCCGCGTACCTGTCTGTACTGTAGTGCGCAAGCCTACGGGAACTCAGGCACGCTGTCTGCCACTTCTCCATCTTCATCTTGTGGCCGAAAGGCTTCTCCGCCCCTCCACGGGTCAACCCTTAAAATGAAGGAAACCATGGAGGAACCAATGATACTGATCAAGCTGGGTGGCAGCGTCATCACAGACAAATCGGAGTACAGGAAGTTCCAGAGGGAGCAGGTCGCGAGACTGTGCCGCGAGATCGCGGACTCCGGAAGGAACGTCATGGTCGTCCACGGTGCCGGTTCGTACGGGCACGTCATCGCCAAGAGGTACTCCCTGTCCAGGGGACTCGTCGCCTTCTCACAGGTCCCCGCCGTCGCCCAGGTTCAGTACGATGTACGCGAACTCAGCTCACTCGTCGTCAGGGAGTTCCTGGGTGCCGGGATCCCCGCGGTGTCCGTACCCCCGGGCTCCTGCTTCGTTATGGACGACGGGGGACTCGTCGCCGAGAACACGGAGGCCATCCGCGCACTCGCCCACATCGGAGTCATGCCCATCCTCTTCGGTGACGTGGTCATGGACCGCAGGAAGGGCTTCGGGATATGCTCCGGGGACCAGCTGATGGAGCTCATGTCCGACATATTCAGGCCCGAGAGGATCGTGTTCGTATCCGACATAGACGGTCTCTACAGCGCAGACCCGAAGACCGATGCCGGGGCGGAGTTCTACCCGGAGGTCGACAGGGGCATCCTCGAATCCGTGTCCTCCGGATCCACGGTCGACGATGTCACCGGCGGGGTCGTGAACAAGATGGAGTCCATGCTCAGGATGTGCTCGGAGGACAGGGACTGCGTCCTCGTCAACGGCACGGTCCCGGGAAGACTGCTGTCCCTCCTGCGGGGGGAGGACGTACCCTGCACCAGAGCCAGGTTGTGATCCCATGACACAGATCGGAAACAGGAAGGCCGACCACATCAGAATTTGCAAGGACGAGAGGATAGCACCCGGATACTGCTACTGGGACGACATCAGGTTCGTCCACAACGCCCTTCCGGAGGTGGACCTCGACGACATAGACACCCGCTGCGTACTGTTCGGGAAGGAACTGGAGTTCCCCCTGGTCGTGACCGCCATAACCGGCGGATTCGACGGAGCGGTGAGGATCAACTCGAACATAGCCGAGGCCTGTGCGGAGCTCGGCATCGGCATGGGCGTCGGCAGCGAACGTGCCGGGGTCGCTGGGGTGTCCCCGGAGAGCTACTCCGTCATCAGGGAGTTCGACGTGCCCCTTGTCATAGGGAACGTCGGAGCCCCCCAGCTCGTCGGTCAGCACAGCAAGGACAGGTTCACGTCCGAGATGGTGGGCCAGGCAAGGGACCTCATCGATGCCGACATCGTGGCGATCCACCTGAACTTCCTCCAGGAGGTCGTGCAGCCCGAGGGGGACACCAACGCCGAGGGGTGCCGCGATGCGATACGCGAACTCGCGCTCGAACACCCCATCATGGTCAAGGAGACCGGGGCGGGAATATCCAGGGACGTCTGCGACCGCATCAAGGGCATAGGGATAAGGGGACTGGACATCGCCGGCATGGGAGGGACCAGCTTCTCCGCCGTGGAGCTATACAGGGCGATGGACTCCGGGGACCGGATCAGGACCTGCATGGGCGAGTCGTTCTTCGACTGGGGCATCCCCGCTCCGGTGTCGCTCTCGCAGTGCACGGGTTCCGGGCTGCCCCTGATCGCGTCCGGCGGTGTGCTGGACGGGATACACGTCGCCGCATCCATCGCCATGGGCGCCACTGCGGCGGGTGTCGCGAACATCGTGCTCGACGAGGCCACGCAGTCCGCGGAGGCCGTGATCGAGAAACTCACAGTCATAAGGGAGGAGCTCAGGGCAGCGATGTTCCTGACGGGTTCCAGGAACCTCTCCCAGCTCGCCAGGGCGAAACATGTCGTCCTCGGCGAAACCAGACAATGGATGGATCAACTATGATAGACGCAAAGGAATATCTCAAGAGAATGTCCGCCGAACTGGATGCCCCCATAAGGAGCTACATCGGCGACGAGGAACCCGACAACCTCATGGAGGCCTCCAGGCAGTACCCGTACGCCGGGGGCAAGAGGATGCGCCCCGCGATGGCGGTCGCGTGCTGCCGTGCGGTCGGAGGGGATGCCTCCAAGGC
>JAZODL010000243.1:0-2795 GCA_045596945.1 Candidatus Methanomethylophilaceae archaeon
GATGTGTCGTTGGCGAGGTGTCCGGATGCCTTGTACACTCCGGTGAGGTCGTCGGATCCCATGCCGAGCTTGGCGTCGAGGATGATGTCCGAATCGACATCGAGGTTGGGGAATGTGGCCCTGAGGTAATCGCGTGCGGCCTTGAGTGCGACGGGTGTGCAGGGAAGGGACTTGAGGTCCTTGCCCTCTCCGATGTGGGTCGTCGCACGGCCCACGAGGAGGATGTAGGTGGGGTCGATGACGGAACCTCCGCCGAACTTGGGCGATGCCTGTCCTGCGGCGATCTGGGTCTCGTCGGTGTTGTGGTGGAGGACGTGTCCGACCTCCTTCTTGTACATCCTGCAGAGTGCCTTGCTGACCTCCTCCGCGAGGGCGTCGGAAACACTGTCTGGGTGTCCGATTCCTTTCCTCTCGACGATCTCGACTCTCTTCATGGGGACGGGGATCTCGTTGAGACCCTCTACGTAAATGTTCTTAGCCATGATAGGTGCTCCTATATCTATTTGTGAAAGATGGTTTTCCTCTTAATAAATGGTATGGATGGATGAAGGGTCGAACGTCAATGGACGAACCTCATCTGGACGCCCTGCGGACCCCGCGGGACGTTATCTCGAACAGGTCCATGTCCTCCACGGCGAAGACATCGGGGAAGTGCTCCCTCGCCTCCGCCTCCACCAGCGAACGGTCGTCGTACCTGTTGCTCACATGGGTCAGCATCAGGCACCTAGCACCGGCCTCGCGGGCGGCCACCGCCGCCTGGGCCGCGGTGGAGTGGAAGTGGTCCGCGGCCATCTCGGACTCGGACGACATGTAGGTGGACTCGTGGATCAGCACGTCCACGCCCGCGGACGCCTCCACGATCCCAGGACACGGGACGGTGTCCCCCGTGTACGACACCGACGCACCGGGTGTCGGGGGACCCACGACCTCCGACGGACTGACCCCGTTGACGGTCTCGCCCGCCTTGAGGCGGGCCATCTCCGGACCGTCGCGCACACCCAGCTCCAGCGCCCTCGCGCGGTCCAGCCTCCCGGGACGGTCCGGCTCCCTCACGGTGAACCCGACCGACGGCGTGCCGTGGGACGTGGCGTAGGCGGTTATGCGGAGGCCGCAGACGTCGAACATCTCGCCACCCTCCAGCTCCACCACCTCCAGGGGGTACTGGGTCTCGCCCTCGGTGACAGACATCATCGCGGAAACGCCATGTGCCAACCCCACCGGGCCGTACACCGTCAGCGGGTCCCTCCTCCCGGAGAGGCTCATCGTCTGGAGCAGACCGGGTAGTCCGAAGACGTGGTCGCCGTGCATATGGGTGATGAGGATGGTCCTGATCTTCATGAACGAGAACGGGGAGACCATCAGCTGCCTCTGCGATCCCTCCCCGCAGTCCATGAGGACTATGTCCGGACCCACCCTGACCGCTATACAGGAGGTGGCCCTGTCGCGGGACGGGACGCTCGCCCCGGTCCCCAGGAACAGGAGTTCCATCATAGCGGCCCCTCAGTACATCTGGTCGATCTGCCTGTCGGACTTGGTCTCCTTCTTGAACTCCCTGTAGTGCTCCCTGCAGAGGTGCACCTGGCGGAGCCCCTCCTCCCTGAGCTTGAGGGAGGACCTCGCCACCAGCTTGATGTTGCAGGAGCGCTCGCATACCCTGTCGCATCCCGCCACGTCGCAGGTGTCGGGTGCCACATCGTGTTTTGCCAAAGACATGCACGGGTCATCTCCGTGGACCGTTTTTATACTATTGGCGACCCCTCCAACATTTATTAGTGCGGTCGGCATACATCGGTCGATGACCAAAGTATCCCCGTCGATGCTCTCGGCGGATTTCTCGAAACTGGGTGAGGAGCTCGTACGCGTGGAGAGGGCAGGTGCCGACTGGGCGCACCTGGATGTCATGGACGGCATGTTCGTCCCGAACATAACGTTCGGACCCCCCGTCATCAAGGCCATCAGGAGACACTCCGGCATAACGTTCGACGCACACCTCATGATCCAGGATCCCGCCAGGTACATCGGGGCGTTCCTGGATGCGGGCTGCGACATCATCACCGTCCACTGCGAGGCCGAAGGCGATATCCACGAGGCCATATCGCTCATAAGGGCCGGAGGGGCGCGTGCCGGGATCTCCGTGAACCCGGAGACGCCCGTGGAGGCTCTGCTGCCGTACCTCGGCGAGGTCGACCTCGTCCTCGTCATGACCGTCCACCCCGGTTTCGGCGGCCAGTCCTTCATAGCGGAGTGCGTCCCCAAGATCGCATGGGTCCGCGAATGGGCGGAGGCGAACGGGAGGGACCTCGAGATATCGGTCGACGGTGGCGTGAACCCGGAGACGGGGATGATCTGCACCGATGCGGGGGCCACGGTCCTCGTCGCGGGTTCATCGCTCTTCAAACTGGATGACATGGCCCCGACCATCGCCGAATGGAAGGGGTTCGGAAGGGACCTGTGAGGTGCACCGATGGGAGTTAACCTTTCACCCATCGTCGAGGCGACGGAGATCGAACTGCAGGACCTCCGCGGCAAGACGGTGGCAGTGGACGCCTACAACACAATATTCCAGTTCCTCTCGATAATCAGGCAGCCCGACGGGAAACCGCTGCAGGACGGCCAGGGGCGCGTCACATCGCACCTCTCCGGGATACTGTACCGCACGGCCAACCTCATCGAGGCCGGGATCGAGCCCACCTTCGTCTTCGACGGAAAGCCCAGCGAGCTCAAGAGCGGCACGATCGAGGAGAGGATAGCCCGCAGGGAGAGGGCGAGGGTCGAGTACGAGGAGGCGCTCGCGG
>JAZODL010000244.1:0-6596 GCA_045596945.1 Candidatus Methanomethylophilaceae archaeon
ATAAACACAAAATTAATATACTTAATTTCCGAAATGATTGATCATGCACACATTCGATTACAGGTTCCTGAAGGGGGTCGCCATGGACCCCGCCATCCTCAACAGGATATCCAACATCGAACGTGCGAGGGGGTCGTCCCCCGGTATGTCGAAGGGGTCGGAGGAGGTGGCCTCCGCCATGGAGAACCGGGCGATGGTCATGTCCGTCATGGACTCCAACGCCATAGAGGGGATCAGGACCAGCGAGGACAGGATCGTCGGCATAGTCTCAGGCGGGATCGCCCCGATGGGTCACGACGAGCTCGAGATAGCGGGCTACCGCGACGCCCTGAGGTACATCCACCGCAACCACGGCTCCATGGTGCTCGACATTGGGACCATCCTGGAGCTGTACGGGATGCTCATGGCCCACACGGGGATGGAGGATCCCGGATTCAAGAGGAGGGACAACATCATCGTCAGCAGGGGTCCCGACGGCACGATGACGGGAGTGGCCAGGACGGTTCCCGCATCGGAGACCGAGGAGTCCATGGCATCGATGCTGGCCGCGTACTGGGAGGTCAGGGACGATCCCGACGTCCACAGCCTGCTGCTGATACCGTGCTTCATCATGGACTTCCTGAGGATACACCCGTTCCCGGATGGCAACGGTCGCATGTCCCGTCTCCTGACCACACTCCTCCTGTACCAGGAGGGGTACGACGTGTGCAGGTACGTGTCCATGGAGTCGAAGATCAATGCCGGGAAGGCGGACTACTACCGGGCCCTGGAGGAGTCGCAGGTCGGATGGTTCGAGGGCGACTGCGACTACACCCCGTTCATACGTTACATCCTCGGACAGCTGCTCATGTGCTACAGGGACCTGAACAGGATCATGGGCATGGAGCTCGGACGCAGGCGCAAGTCCGGTTCGCTGGAGATGTTCCTCAGGATATGCGGCATCCCCGTGTCCAAGCGCGACCTCTGCACCATGTTCCCCGAGCTGTCGGAGGTAACGGTCTCCCGCACGCTGGCGAGGTTGTGCGGGGAGGGCGTGCTGGAGAAGGTCGGCGGTTCCAGGTCGACCAGGTACGCACCCCGCAGGTGACGGTTGGGTTCAGTCATGAGGGGACACGAGATCGGGTATCCTCCCCATCGCCTCGGACAGGATGGCCTCCACGTCGTTCCCGACGATGTCCAGTCCCGATGCGCTCAGGACCCTCACGTCCGTTATGCCGAACACCCTGCAGGTCTCCCTGATCACCATCAGCCCCAGGTCCCCCTCGTCGGGGACGGGTCCGCCGCGGCTGGTCACGTAGTAGAGGGTGCAGCGGCAGTTGCCCTCGGGGATCCCGTGCTCGTTGTACCTGTAGACCAGGCGGGGCACGCTGACCTCCTCGAGGTACGCCTTCAGCGTCGCAGGGAAGCAGGACTCCCAGAACGGTGCCGCTACGACCACGGTGTCCGCGTCCATGAACCGCTTCGCACGGTCGAACATCGGATCTGAGAAGTCGCCGGAGGCGATGGACGAGTCCCTGCGCTCCAGGGATGCGGAGTCCAGCCCGCGCACGTCCGAGGTCTCCAGCACGATCTCCTCGAAACCTCCGCCCAGGGCGGAGAGGAGTGCGCGTGCGAGGCGGTCGGTGCGGGACGTCCCGCGTCTGACGCAGGCGTTGATGAACAGGGTTCCGGGCATGACCGGGTGTATCCGTCCGATGGGAAGAATGTGTCGGTGTTGTGTGGCGGACCTCCGTGGGAGGGGTTCCGGTTTTAGGAGGAACGTCCCCCTCCCTCCGGGTCCTTTAGGGGGTGCACCCCGTGACGGCAGGGTGCACCCCCAGGATCCAAGATGCAGAAAGCCGTGCCGCCCTGGAGGGCGGCGGGTGTGCCGTCACGGGTGGTCGATGCGTCATCGATCGTCTTCCTTCCGTATCACCCCCTGCGGCCGTGGTCACGGCCTCGGACCCCTCAGATGGACCTCCCGAGCGCCCTGCACCCCTCGGCCTCGGACTCACCCGGGTACTCGTTGGCGATCACCCCGTCGTTGACGAGGTCCATGCCAGCGGACCTGCAGTCCTCCGCCCAGTCCCTCATCCACTCGCCGTCGCCCCATCCGTACGAGCCGAACAGGCCGACCCTCCTGCCGGAGAGTCCGGACCTGACGGAGGCGAACATGGGTTCGAAGACGTCCTCCTCGAGGACCTCGTCGCCCATGGACGGGCATCCGAAGGCGAAAGCGCTGTAACCGTCGAGGTCCGACGGGGAGAAGCCGTCGGCTCCGATCAGCACGGGCTCCCTCCCCGAGGACCTGACACCCTCGGCGACGAAGCCCGCCATGGCCTCGGTGTTCCCTGTTCCGCTCCAGTAGACGATGGCTACCCTTTCCATGGTTTAGGAATGCCTAAATTAGTATTTAAATTTAGGGATTCCTAAATAAGTATCCTGCAATCGGTGGACATCGAACGGATCGTCCGACGTGTTGGGTCCGACGTGATCCGATACAACCTGCATGGAATGCCGCAATCTGAAAACATCATGGGAGGGAGGTTCCGAATCAGTCGCGATTGTTCCGTCATGGCAGATTCGGAACCGTCCCGGTGGGAGGTGAATCAGATACTTTGTATCGGCATCGAACATCGGTCAGACGGTGTTCGGATCGTGATCATCACCGAATGGTGTGTGATCACGATTGATACCCCATAAGGGATGTCGAGGTTTGATGCGCCTTAAGCATCCGGCCCCTCGGGGTCGTCATCTCCGTTATACGGATTATCGTAGATCGTATTTAATCCCATTGATTGTTCATCTTCTACATAATAATCCATCATGCAAAATCGTAGCTTGAGCCACCTTGATGATGACACTGGTTTTCCACTTCGTGGATCATTGCTCACCAAAAGGGATTCCTGAAGGAACCTCCGCGTCTCTCAAATGATAGTTGCCGTTTCCCTTCCATAAGATTTGATGTGCAAGACCATCCCTATTGATGTGACCTTCCCATATTACATCAATAACAAGATGGAATGTCAATTTAATAGTTTAAAATATTGTATATGATGAAAATTCATACAATTTATATAGCATGCTGTCATCTGGATAATGCCGTAAGACGGGAAGTCCCGAATATGTCGAGATTCCCAGTACTCGGCATATCCGGAACCGTCCCGGTAGGAGGTGCTTAAATGCTTATGATAAGCATCGAAAACCGGACCCACGGTTTCAGAATCGTGATCAGAACGGAAACGTTCGAGATCACGATCGACATCCCGTAAGGGATGTCGAGGTTTGATGCGCCTTAAGCATCCGGCCCCTCGGGGCCGTCATCTCCGTTATACGGATTATCGCAGATCGTATTTAATCCCATTGATTGTTCATCCTACGTATAACGATTCCTCATACAAAAATCGGTCATGGGGGCATTGAAAATCGATGATCGATACACGGATCCGGGGTCCGGACCCGTGCTTCCGCCTCGGCACGGATCCGGGGTTCCCCGGCAGGGGTGTCCGGATCAGAGTACCGTGTAACCTGCCATCCTATGCGGTCCGTGATCGGAGGGCGGATCCCAGGTCACGGGTCCAACCACTCCACCCTGTGCCCCACGGACTCCATCAGGTCCCCGTCGCAGACCAGGAACTCCATTGCACCGAGGTCCCTCAGCGTGTGGAGCATCGGTTCGGGTACCGGCAGCCGCGGCACCACGCCCAACCTGTCCCCACCTTCCAGTGCCCACAGGACCCGTTCCGCGTCCACCACCCTCGTCGGGACCCCGGCACCGTGCAGCGCCAGGGCGCTGCGCACCAGGTCCGCCCTCCGGGAGCATCCGCGCAGGACCATGTACCATCCCACGCAGCGGACGGGCGTCAGGGACAGCCCGTCGCCGGGCCCGCCCGGGAGGATCGACCACGTCCCGTCCCCCGGACCGGAGGCTAGGAACCGGGCGAACGCGTCGGGGTCGCCGCCGTCGAGGGACAGCATCCGTCCGTCGGGGTCGTCGGCGTACCGCAGGTACATCCCGCGGGGGCCCCCGTCCCCCAGTCCCATCGCACGGTAGCACAGCGCGCAGAGGCGGAGGTATCCGTCCGCCGTCAGCATCCCCATCCTGCCGGCGGGCACGTTACCGATCCCCCCGGAGACCAGCACGCGGAAGCGCCATGTCTCGTGGTCCGACAGCCCCTCGGAGTCGTCGACCCGGGAGGAGTACCCGCGCTCCCAGAGCACCCTCCTGTCCACCAGCCCGAAGCGGCCGGGCCCGGACGGTGCCCGGTCGAACGCATCCATCGCCATATCCAATGCAGACTGCTCCATGGCACCGTCTCCGATGGCACGGTATAAAAGGGGGACGCGTCCGGAGCCCCCTTCCACGGGATTCCCGGGTGAATCGGGACTCCCGTGTCACTACACGGGACCCGCCAACGTTTTGTCGGGCGACGCCGTCACGGGTCGCATGGACACGGAATCCGCGGTCGAAGCCATCGAACTGATATGCGCACACTTCGGCGTGAGGGGGTCGGAGACGGACTTCTACCACGGCATGGACGCCTACCGCGTGCTGGTGTCGACGATCATCTCGCAGCAGGTCACGGAGGCCTGCACCCGCAGGGCGACGGACGCCCTGTTCTCCGCGTACCCCGACATGGGGGACATCCTGGAGGCGGGCGAGAAGGGCGTGGGGGCGGTGCTCTCGTCCGTCAGGTTCCACAGGCAGAAGGCCGAGGCCATCGTCGGCGCCACGCGCATCATAGTCGGGGAGCACGGGGGTGCGGTTCCCTGCGACGTGCGTGCGCTGACCGCGCTGCCGGGAGTGGGTGTGAAGACCGCCGCGTGCGTGATGCGCTACGGCTTCGGGAGGCCGTCGGTAATCGTGGACACCCACATCAACCGGGTGGCCAACCGCCTGGGCATATCCGATTCCAATAGGGTCGACGCCACCAGGAGGGCGATAGAGTCGACGGTCCCGGAGGACAGGTGGGACGACATGGACGTTGCGTTCATCACATTGGGGAGGACGGTCTGCTGTCCGAAGGATCCGGACTGCGGGGGATGTCCGGTGGCGCACCTGTGCCGTTTCGGACGTTCCCGATGAATGATGTTTACAAAAATAGATAATAAAAGTAAACATATAGGGTACCGTGATCCAATGACGGCACGTTCCGTTTCACAGTACATAGACGGTCTTGAGGACGGCACGGTTTTCGCCATACGCGACGTGTGCTCCAACACGGACTCCGGGTACGATACCGTGAAGACCCTGCTCAGCAGGGCATGTTCGTCCGGCAGGATAGACCGCGTCCACCACGGGGTCTACCACAAGCCGCGCTACAACAGCCGTCTCGGATGCAACATCCCATGCAACATCGAGGACGTCGCCTCCGCCATCGCCAGGAACAACGGTTGGCACCTCGTACCCGAGGGGGACTGCTGCCTGAACCTCCTGGGCCTCTCCACCCAGATGCCGGCGGGCTTCGTCTACTACTCGGACGGACCGAGCAGGACCTACAACGTGGACGGTGTGGAGCTGATGTTCAGGCACCGGCCTCCGTCGAAGCTCCCACGCGACCGGGACATGGCGATCATCGTCTCCGCCGTCGACTCACGGGGCAGGACCAACTGCGACGACGGGTTCATCAGGGCGTTGTCCAGGGTCATCCCCGAGCGCGGTGTCGAGTACTTCGACGGTGAGTTGGACGGGGTGACGGGATGGATAGCGGACGTTGTAAGGAGGGCCGTTGAATGGAGAGACTCTATCAGCTGATGGACGGGACCTCCCCGGATCTGGAGGAGCTCTGCCTCTCCACGTCGGAGAGGATGTCGATATCCCCGTTCATGGTCGAGAAGGATACATGGGTGACCCTCGTTCTCGGCCACCTCTTCCGGGATTCCCATGGAGGGGGCACCTCCTCTTCAAGGGCGGCACCTGCATGTCGAAGTGCTACAGGGTGATCGACCGTTTCTCCGAGGACGTCGACCTCCTCCTGGATTGGCGCCTTCTTGGTTACGACGTCGACGGGCCCCCGGATCGTTCAGATTGGTACCATCCGATCACGTACTGGGGAGTCTGAGGGCTGACTACCGTGATATGGATAGTATGATTCACGGCGTGCGTCCGTCGTTCGACGAGATAATTTACTTCATCGGTGACCTGGAGACTAGGATGAACCATCCAAATCCGATGTGACATCGACCGCGTCCCCCGGGAACGGAACCATTATTGGAGCATACATCCAATCACTATTAATAGGGGGAACCGGGACCCCCGCCGGGGCGAGTTTCTGACTAGGGATCGTTTCTCCGGTATGATGGTCGAGGATGCGCTGGGGCGGTGGTCCCGTCCGGCGGCGAGTTCTCCCGCATGGCGGGGATCCAGTCGGCCTCGGGCGGGTGGAGCATCCGCGGCGGGGGTGCCGTCTGAACGGCACAGGGTCCGACCCTTCCGGTCGGACCCTCCCGGACCGGTCGCCCCCGATGCTGGGAGCCGGTCCGGGTCTCGAAAAGGTTTATATCGTGGTTCATTGTACGGGTGCTTACCGGATTCAATGGGCAAGTAGATCAGCCCGGTAGATCGCTGCCTTCGCAAGGCAGAAGTCGCGAGTTCGAATCTCGCCTTGTCCACCATT
>JAZODL010000245.1:0-1636 GCA_045596945.1 Candidatus Methanomethylophilaceae archaeon
GTCGAAGTCCCCGATCATGGCATTGTATGCGCCCCCGACGTTCCACTCCGTGAGGATGCGCCAGCCGACCCCCGGTATCTGGGTCGAATAGGTCGCCGGCACCTCGGGCCCGTCGTTGTGCCCGTACACCACGAACGCGTACTCGGTCCTCCCATCGTCGAAGTGGGACTCCAGGTCGGAACCGTAGCTGAGGAAGAACTCGCCGGTCCCGGACAGGACGGAAAGGTCCTGGTCCTCAATGGTGGCGTGCTCCACACTGAAGCACACGATGTTGTTGCCGTCCATCACGTAAGTGAGGTCCGGTGTCGATGCGTGAACGGAGAAGCGACCCCCGTCCAGATGGTAGAACGTCCTGTCGAAGAACACCTGGTCGGCATCGATGACGTCCCCGGACGGGGAGATGCACCCCGTCGCCATGGGTATGGTCCAGTTGGACCAGTTCACGGACCTGCACAGCCCCAGCGGGTCGTCGTTGTCATCCGTGAGATATATGGACGTGTCCACGACGTTGTGGTCGTCGAGCTTGTAGCGTTTCTCGAAGTTGCTGTCGCCGCGGATGTACCTGGTGCTCGCGCTGCCGTCGTCATCACCGAGGACGGTGAGCGCACGGTACGTGTCGTTCCACGACAGCAGGTCATCGAACTCGGAGTAGGCGAGGTACAGCTCCCCGGCGGATCTGGCCCAGTCGCGGTTGTACTCGGCGCCCCTCTGGGTGTTGTCCCAGAGGTATCCCCCGATGACGAGTTCGCCGGTTCCGTCACGGTCGACATCCCCGATGGATATTGAGGTCATGAGGGAGTCCAGAGGCGATGCGGTATTCTTCGGATCCATGATGGTGACCCTGTGGCAGTTCATAGGGAGCTCGACGGGACGGTCGCCGCGCGACGTCCCGGTGGGGACGTCCCCGATACCGAGGTAGGTGCACTCCATGTTGCCGACAGAACCCTCGTAGTACCCGCGGGCGTACACGAGCTCGTCCACGCCATCGCCGTCGACATCGCCCGCGGCCATGTCTATCGGGGTATGGATGCTGTTGGTGGACCTGTCGGTGTACGTGTAGACGGGGACCGTGTACATCAGCTCCAGTCTGGAGTCGGTGCCGTCCCACCCCAGGATCCCGAACGACCAGTAGTAGTACACGGCGATCTCCTCGTTGCCGTCGCCGTCGAAGTCGGCCACGCAGTAGGGGAGGATGTTGGGGGATTGGAGGGTGGAAACGATGGTCACCGCATCCCACGGGTACGCGGGGTACCCGAGGGCGGAGCTGACGTTGACATCGTATGTGGTCGAATCCATGTTGCGGACCGCGAGGTGCAGTCCATCGGTCTCGTGGCGGAGCTCGCACATCCAGTCCCTCTTGTCCCCTTCGTCGTCGCGCGTCAGTCCCGCGGAGAACCGGACGTTGCGTGTGTCCGATCCGTTCAGGTCGTCGATGGAACCGAGAGACGAGCCGTTGCCCCATTCGTGGATATCCATCCGTCCGCCGTTCGGTGTGACGAACTCCTGCGGCGAGCTCACGAGGGCTCCATCGCCCAGGGGGTCGTCGACGGTGGATGCGATGCCGAAGGTGCCGAACACCTTCTCCAGGTACTCGTTCCTCATCACGTATACACCGTCCTCCTCCTGGAACACTATC
>JAZODL010000246.1:0-6274 GCA_045596945.1 Candidatus Methanomethylophilaceae archaeon
ATCCATGATCATGCTCCCCCTCCTCACACGTGCATCCGATGGGATCTGGAACACCGCCTCCGAGAAGTGCCCCCAGGGGCTCATGGACGTGTTCATGAGGGCCAACGACTCCAGGGACAACCTCTACAGGAGGCTGATGGCCACATCCCGCAAGTCCCGCAAGTCGCTCCGCAGGAACCTCACGTACGCCTACATGGACATCATGCTCATCGTGGTCGTGGAGATCGTGTTCTACTTCGGACTCCCCTATGCATCCGACTGGCTCCTGGGATCCTTCGGCGGCACCGCGTTCATGTGGGACCTGATCCTGCTGATCGTGAACTTCCTCGCCCTCTCCCTGCCCACGTACTACCTGGTCAACAACGCGAAGTACCTGGACGAGCTGGTCATCGCCGGTGCGAAGCTCGTCACCAGGAGGGAGGGTCTGGTGGACGAACCCGGCAGGGCGTACCAGAAGTTCCTGGACTTCAACACGTACATGATGGTGCTGTCCATAGACCTGGCGATCCTGATCATCGTCCCCAACCCCCTGGACTCCTGGTTCTACATCCTGATCTTCGCGGCCATAGCGCTGATCCTGGTGCTCGTGATATACCGCAAACCCTGGGGCAAGCACGAGGACGACTACGATGAACTCGTGCCGGCGGAGGATGCCACGGATGACGAGAAGGCAGTCCATAACACCGTGTCCATAAAGCTCGACGACACGGGGAAGTGAGGGTTAAGTGGTTTTTGGAGCCGGGCGGATGCCCGGTCATCTGAGGCAGAGCGACCTCCACATGTCCTCGGACCTCGAGAGCACGTCCTCGGTGTCGAGGGTCGTCACACGATGGTCCTCCACGACGATGTCGCCCTGGCACATGACGGTCTTGACGTTCAGGCTGTTGCCGGAGTAGACGATGTTGGCGACCATGTTCTCGGGGAGCAGGGGCCTCAGGTTGGGTGCCTTCCCGTCGAGGATGACGATATCGGCGTACTTCCCGGGTTCGATCGATCCGAGGGAGTCCTGCATGCCGATCGCCCTCGCACCGTTGACGGTGGCGAAGTCCAGGAGCTCCTGGGCCGTGGCGACGGTCGGATCCCACCTGCTGGACTTCTGGAGGAGTCCCAGGGACTTCATCTCGGCGAACATGTCGAGGGTGTTGTTGGTGGTGTTGCCGTCGGTGCCTATGGAGACGTTCACACCGTTCTGGATGAACTCCGGCACGGGTGCGACACCGCCTGTGGCCAGCTTCATGTTGGACACGGGGCACGACGAGATGGACATGCCGACCTCGCCCATGAGGCGGATCTCCCTCTGGGTCAGCCATGCGGAGTGGGCGGCGACGGAACGGGGGCCGATCGCACCGATGTGATGGAGCCACTCGGCCGGCCTCATGCCGGTCTTCTTCTTGTGGTCGTTGACCTCGCCCCTGGTCTCCGAGAGGTGGAGGTTCATGGGGGCACCGACCTTGTCGGAGAACTCCTTGGCACCGACACATGTCTCCTCGTTGCAGACGTAGACTCCCTGCAGACCCACACCGGGGATGATCTTCCTCTCATCCTTGAAGCGGTCGTGGAAGTTCCTGCAGTTCTGGAGGGGGTTCCCGACCTGCGTGGTGCACTCCTGATCCAGGACGCACCAGCAGAGGACACCCCTTATCCCGGCCTGCTTCGTGGCCTTGGCGATGACGTCCTCGGAGTAGTACAGATCCATGAAGGTCGTGGTCCCGCCGAGCATCATCTCCATGCAGCCCAGCTTGGTGCCGATGTCCAGGTCCTCGTCGGTCCTGTCGGAGTCGATCCTGAAGACCTTGTCGAGGAAGTCGGGGAACGTCAGGTCGTCCACGACCCCCTTCATCACGGACATCGCCACATGGGTGTGGGTGTTGATCATGCCGGGCATCACTATGTCGCCGGTGGCGTCTATCTCCCTGTCCGCGGTACCGTCGTACACGGGACCGACGGAGACTATCCTCTCCCCGTCCACTACGACGTCGCCGCAGATGATCCTGCGGGATGCGTCCTGTGTGACGATCCATGCGTTGCGGATTGCCGTTATCATGGAGGGGTCATCCAAAACACATCTTATACAGTTATTGCCGACGGCCGATGCACGACCGGACGGTGTCGAAGCCACGATATAGTCCCATGCGGATTCAGGGGCCATGGGATTCCGCATCACGTTCCTCGGAACCGGGGGTGGCAGGCACACCACCATGTACCAGATCAGGTCGACCGGTGGGATGCTCATCGAACACGGTGGCGGACGCCTCCATGTGGACCCGGGGCCAGGTGCTCTCACGCAGATGCACAGGATCCGCTACGACCTCACGGAGACCGACTCCGTCCTCATATCCCACTGCCATCCGGACCACTACTCCGATGCGGAATCGGTCATTGAGGGGATGACACGCGGCGGATGGGTCAGAAGGGGGCACGTCTACGGCTCACCCACCGTCATCGACGGCGAGGGGGGACTCGGACCCTGCATATCCCCGTACCATCTGGGTGTCGCCGCGGGACACACCGTCTTCAGACCCGGGGACACGCTGGATGTCGACGGTATGCGCGTCGATGTGAAGAGGGCGATACACAGCGACCCCACCAACGCGGGGTTCGTCTTCCACACGGAGCACGGGACGGTGTCGTACGTCAGCGACACGGAGTACCGCGACGAGATCGCGGACCAGTACCTCGGGACCCGTGTGCTCATCCTCCCGGTCACCACGCCCTCCGGCAACCGCATACACTACCACATGTGCACCGACGACGCCGTCAGCTTCATCGACAGGGTGAAACCGGAACTTGCCATCTTCGTGCACCTCGGCGTGGTCATAATCAGGAGGGGGCCTGAATCCGAAGCCGCATCGGTCGAGGCCGCCACGGGCGTCCGCACGATAGCGGGACACGACCTGATGGTCCTGGATGTCGGCGAGGAGCTCCGCCTCTCGGATGCGGAGGTCCACGAGGGACTCTGGATCCCAGACAGCTCACCGTGATCATGCGGGGTAGAAGCCCGCCTTCCCCCACCAGGTCTCCCTGTCCAGGTGCGAATCGCCTCCGGAGAGGTATCCGACGGGGTTCTGGTCGCGTATGGTCTCCACCGCGTAGAAGTCCAGGGACCTACCGTCCGCGACCTGCACGTTGCGGGTGGCCAGACCGTAGTAGCCTATGTTGAGTTTTTTCAGGCGCTCGGGGGTGCATTCCGTGAAGTCGTCCAGTGCCACTCCGGCGAACACGTGGCCGGCATGACCTCCCATGGCCACGTCGTAACCCGCGGCCTTGTAGAGGGAGCAAAGGAGGGCCGCGGTGTCGTCGCAGTCGCCCATGCGGTGGTACAGCGTCTCCAGGGGGACGCACCAGTACTCGTCCTTGCCCCACACCAGCGTGTCGTAGGAACCCCCGTCCACCATGGGAGGGTACTCGATTGTGAGCTGCACGAACGCCGCCAGGAAGTCCGCGTACGCCTGCCTGTCCGATACCGACCCGCCGATGCGGACGAACTCGGATGCCAGTGCGGACTCCAGTGCCCTGATCGTGCCGTCGACCACCACGAGCTGCGGTAGGAGCTCGAACCTGTACTCGCGGTTGGATTTGTCGTTGAAGAGGGCACTGGCCCCAGTGGCCGCCAGGTAGTCCTCCAACGGGATCGAGTAGGTGACGGACACCCTGTGGACGACCCCGTCCATGTCGTAGTCCCATGGCTCCACTACCCTCGTGATCTCCCCCGGGACGATCACATCGAAGGTGCCTCCGGCGACCGTGACCGAGTACGATCCCGTTCCGGGCACCCATGTGTCGGATGAGGACGTCGTCCCCGTGTAGGCGGTGCTCCGGTTCACCATGTGGGCATGGAGGTTGTCGAACACGTGCCACACGGTGACCGATGCGGATGTGAACGACCCCGATGCGGAATCGAACGAGATCCCGTCCGGGAGGTCGCCGGTCACACTTATCTCGGTTCCGTCGTCAGGTTCCCCTCCGTCATCCGACGGGGCGTCCCCTCCGTCCTGAACGAGGAACGCCGCCGCGACGGCGACGAGCAACACTAGGAGAATCAGTACCGGGCCCTTCAATCAGATCACCATCGCACCCCGTACGGGTCGACCCTCGACACGCTCTCCAGACCCAGCACCTCGGCATGGGTGTCGTGCGGCAGGTAACCCGCGGGAACAGGTGTGGATAGGGTGGTCTCACAGAAATATATGATGCCCCCGCCGTCCGAGAACCTCATGCCCGTGGGCTCCAGGGAGGGTGGGACGGACGACCTCTGCTCGAACCCGTCCAGGACCACACCCGGGACCATGTGACCCTCCAGCAGGGCGATGGCCGAAGTGTACCCTGATGCAGAGCAGAGCGCCGCATAGAGGAACGAGGTGTCCTCGCAGTCCCCCATCCCGTGGTGGATCGTCTCCATGGGGTACGCCCAGTACTCGACCTCCCCGTACAGGAACAGGTCGCCGCTGCCATCCGGATCCGCCACGTACGAGGGCCCCTCGGCGGAGACCGTGTCCGGATACGCGAAGCAGACCTGGACGAACGCCAGGAGGTAGTCCGCGTAGTCCTGTCCCGTTGCAGTGGTTCCCGCCGGCGCTGAGGCGATGTAGGTCTCCTCCAGGGCCTCCGCCATCCCGAGGACCGTTGCGTCCTCAGGGACGAACCTGGACACCTCCATGGACTCCACATGGTGCCTGGGGCCGCCGGCCTCCGCATATGCGAGGAAGTCGGAGTAACCGTAGGTGTAGGTCATGGTGTACGCCCTGGGCTCACCCTGGACGATACAGGACCATGAGAAGGTGCGGGTGACGTCCCCGTCCACCAGGACGGTCCCCCTGTGGGTGCGGAACCCGTCCTCCAGCAGGGACACGTCGTACATCCCGGGCTCCAGGACGAGCGCGGCACCTACCACACGGATATCCGTGTCGTCGGTGTACCCGGTGCCGTCGCGTACCAGGTACGTGCCGTGCACATCTGAGTACAGCCAACCGACATCGGTGTCGGAACCGATGTAGTCCAACCTCCCGTCGGAGACGACGATATCATCGGTCACGAGACCCCCGGTGACCGTCGTGTCACCGACGGTCAGCGACGGTTCCTCCGATGGGATTGCCGCCTGCAGTGCGAGGACCAGCGCTATGGCGACGACGGCCACTACGAGAAGGACCGTGTACGGGGGCTTCCGGGCCGCCGCGGTCACCGGGCGCGGGACCCCGGTGCCGCAGTTGCGGCAGAACCTCGCCCCCGGATCCAATTCCGTTCCACAGTTGCGACAGAACATCGTCACCACCCTCTCAGATGAGGTTCCACTCGATGGTGACGGTCTCTGTGAAGGACTCGTCCTCCGGTGCGACATCGGGGGACGACATGCCGTAACGCACCATACGGGGCTCACGGAACGACTCGTACTCCCCGTCCCTGATGGACACGATCTCGCCCAACCCCGTACCCGCGGCCTCCGTGATCACCCGCGCCTTGCGGACCGCATCGGCCACCGCGAGGCGCCTGGCCTCATCCTCATGGACCACTTGGTCGAGGACACGGTACCCCACATGGAACCTCAGGTCTGGGGACGCGGACATCGCCTCGAGGAGCGACCCGGTACGGGAATCCCCCAGGGGAACCTGGACCGTGACACCCTGCCTGAACCTGTAACCGATCAGCTCCGGCTCCCTGTCGTCCCGGGCCTGCGAGTACTCGGCGGACACCGACAGCGCGGACGCACGGACGGCGTCCCTGTCGATCCCCGCTCCCGCGACGGCATCGGAGAGCTCCGCCAGCATCCTGGCGGATTCGGCGGTCGCCTCGGCGGATGTGGGTCTGACGGCGGTGATCGTCCCGTCGACGACCATGGTGTCCGGCCTCACGCGGACGGTACCCGTGCCTGTCACTGTGATTCTCCTCTCCATGCACGGGGGAACCCCTGTCGGAACGGATAAACATTACCGAAAAACGGACGGAACAACCGGAAATGTGGTAGAAGAAGGGAAGTGGTGGGCCCGCCCAGATTTGAACTGGAGTTACTTGCACCCCAAGCAAGAAGGATACCAAGCTACCCCACGGGCCCCTGCAAAAAGGGGTAATAGGTTTTAGTTTAAAAAGTTTATCCGAGGGGAGCGATCTCCCCGATCAGGTCAGCATGTGAGACGATCATCCTGCGACAGCAGTATCTCTCGAATCCGAGGTCATCCAGGACGGCCTTGGGATCCTCGCCCATGCTGACGCGTTTCACGTACTCGGGGTAGGCCGAGCCCACAACCTTTCCGCATGTGAAACATCTGACAGGTATGATCAT
>JAZODL010000247.1:0-1681 GCA_045596945.1 Candidatus Methanomethylophilaceae archaeon
GTGGGCGTGTTCTTCAAGCTCATCAGGGACGCCACCAGGTACCTCGGACCCGGATACGACGTCGAGATCATCGAGGCGCACCACAACCAGAAGAAGGACGCCCCCAGCGGAACAGCCGTCACCGCTGCCGAGATCATCAGCAAGGAGCTCGGCGGAAGGGACATCGTCTCCGGACGCGACGGAGTCTGCCCCCGCGCCAACGAGATCGGCATCCACGCCATCAGGGGCGGCGACATCGTCGGTGACCACACCGTCATGTACATCGGGAACTCCGAGCGCATCGAGATCCGCCACCAGGCCCACTCCAGGGAGATCTTCGTCGCCGGTGCCGTCATGGCCGCCGGATGGGTCGTCTCCCAGAAGAAGGGAATCGTCTACGAGATGGCGGACGTCCTCGGCTGATCCACTCTACAGCGGCCGGGGCGACCCGGCCGCATCAAACCCCAAACGCATATAATTCTCCGAATCGCCGAATGCATCACCAAGTGCGGTTACAGACCACGTTTCCACCGCAAATCCAGCGGCACAAATCAGATGGAACTTGATTTCGTGTTGGATCTCCTCGGAGAATGCACGGTGGTGGAGGTGAAATCCGGGAAGACACGCACATCACCGTCTCTGAACAAGGTCGGGAGCGTGTTCAAGGTGGACCACAGGATGATCTTCGAGAATGGGAGCATAGGGGTCGACGAGAACGGAGTGGAACACTACCCGTTGTTCGCAGCCGCGTTCATGAACCTGTTGGAACGCAAGTGGGAAGGCCCGGAGTTCTGACCGTGGCCGTGGCCACGGTTATATCCGGCGACACCATCCCCGTGGACATGAAGGTCAGTCTCAAACCCGCATCCACGGTCTACCCGGAACCCGTCTTCATCATCGGAACGTACAACGCCGACGGGACGCCCAACGCCATGAACGCCGCATGGGGCGGCATAGCTAACGAGAAGCGCATCATGGTGTGCATCGACAAGGGCCACAGGACGGCCGCCAACCTGGTCGAACGCGGTGCCTTCACCGTCGGCATCGCGGATGCGGACAACGTCATCGCCTGCGACTACGTGGGCATCGTGTCCGGGAACGACGTCCCGGACAAGTTCGCGAGGTCAGGCCTCCACCAGACCCCCTCGGACCTCGTGGACGCCCCCGTCATCGACGAGCTCCGCATGACACTGGAGTGCAAGGTGGTGAGCTACGACACGGAGTCGGAGATGCTCATAGGCGACATAGTCGGGATAAAGGCGGACGAATCCGTGCTCACCGACGGAAAGGTCGACCCCTGCAAGCTCAGGCCAATCACGTACGACCCCGTCAACCGCAACTACCACGTCATCGGCGGAAAGGTCGGGAAGGCGTTCTCGGACGGGAAGGAACTGCTCTGAAACGGATGTGAAAACGGGGGTCCTCCCCCGCCATTTATCTCCGGATCGACGGGAGAGGTTTGTGATGTCAGGCATCTGAGTGTCCGACACACACGGCGATGTTACACACCTATATATCGTTACCTGGAGTCGACACGGACTGGATACATTTTACCGTCACAAACGGGAGGTGTGGAGGGCACGGGGGTGCATGCCGTGGGTACCGGAAAGAACAGAGGCTCCCGGTTATGCACCCCCGAGGTCCCCTTTGGCCCGCAGACCGCATCTCTTCACGCGCGGACACGAGGACTTGCAACCGGGCC
>JAZODL010000248.1:0-2846 GCA_045596945.1 Candidatus Methanomethylophilaceae archaeon
GTGAAGAAGAAGATGCTGAGGATCTGACCGACCAGGAAGATGGCGGCCATGGAGACCACGAACGCGAACCCGATGGTCATCGGGGGCACCGCGGAGCTCACGAAGGACCTGAAGAACAGTCCGACGAGGATCAGGATCAGCAGGATGGTGAACGGGTCTATCCTGGAGATGTCCTCCATGGACCCGGTGCTGGTGTCGCTGGTGAGCGCGGGGGAACCGGTGAGGTACACGCCGATGTCCGCACCGGTGTACTCGGAGAAGTTGTCCTCGGTGTCGTGGATGAAGGACCTGAGCTCCGGGGTGTCGTTGATGACGTTGACCTCGGCGGCGGGGTCGTAGAGGATGCCCACCATGAGGATGCCGGACCCGTCATCGCCCATCTGCGGGGCCATGGCCATGAACGCGGCACCCTGGCTGAAGTCCAGCTTCTGGCTCCACTCGGGGTCGCTCGCGGCCGTCTCGTTCAGGTCGTCCACGAACAGGATGGAGTCGGCCAGACCCCGTTCGTCGTCGAAGTGCAGCACTAGGACGGGCATGGACGACATGTCCGTCTCCGAGCTCGGGAAGTACTCCGCCATGATGGCGAAGCCCTTCATCGACTCGGCGTCGTCATCGGCCAGGTCGTTCATGTCGTAGTTCATGACGTCGCCCGACTTCAGTGCGAGCGGCACGGACACGATCAGGAGCACGACCCATATCGCGATGATGACCTTGGCATGCTTGATTATGGTATCTGCAAGCCTGTCGAAAATCATGGCTCCCCCAACGCCACCCTTATTTATAGAATTATATCGGGAACGACCGGGGGGCCGGTGGATGCGGACACACGGCCCGGACCATCCCGCCCGGATGCCACGGGTCCCGGACGGGGATCCCGACATGTCCGCGGCCGAGCGGACGAACCGGGGGCGGAGGGCGGTGGACGGGTCCCCGCCCCCTCCGCTCACTTTATTTAGAATCATACCATGTTCCGGGGACGATAACAATGGTTGACGAGAAAGCAATCCAGATGGCACAGGAGAAGTTCGGTGCCCTTGTCAGGAGGCAGCTCGAGAGGGTCGAGGTCCTCAAGTCCGAGGGCGACTGGGTCGACTACTCCAAGCTCGACAAGCTCATCATCGGAGTATGCGGCGGAGACGGTATCGGACCCTACATCTGCGCATCCGCGCAGAAGGTCATGGAGGTCCTCCTCGCCGACAAGATCGCGGCCGGCAAGGTCGAGATCAGGCAGATCGACGGACTCACCATCGAGAGGCGCGTCGAGGTCATGAAGGCCATCCCCGACGACACGCTCGAGGAGCTCAAGAAGTGCCACGTGATCCTCAAGGGACCCACCACCACACCCGCCAAGGGCGACCCTTGGCCCAACATCGAGAGCGCCAACGTCGCCATGAGGAAGGAGCTCGACCTGTTCGCCAACGTCAGGCCCGTGTCCGTCCCCGAGCTCGGCATCGACTGGACCTTCTACAGGGAGAACACCGAGGGTTCCTACGCACTCGGATCCGACGGCTTCTTCGTCTCCGACGACCTCGCCATGGACTTCTGCGTCGCCACGACCCAGGGTACCGAGAGGATCATCCGCGCCGGATTCGAGCACGCGAAGAAGACCGGCACCAACTACGTGTCCATCATCGTCAAGGCGAACATCATCAAGACCACCGACGGACTGTTCGTCGACCTCGCCGACAGGATCGCCGAGGAGTACCCCGGCGTCAAGCACGACGTCTGGTTCGTGGACATCACCACCGCCAAGCTGATCGACCCCGCCAGGAGGAGCGACTTCAAGGTCTTCGTCCTCCCCAACCTCTACGGCGACATCATCACCGACGAGGCCGCGCAGATCCAGGGCGGTGTCGGAACCGCCGGTTCCGCCAACATCGGTAAGAGGTACGCCATGTTCGAGGCCATCCACGGATCCGCTCCCAGGATGGTCACCGAGGGACGCGCCCAGTACGCCGACCCCTGCTCCATGATCAAGGCGGTCGCCCTCATGATGGACCACATCGGCGAGAACGAGAAGGGCAGGAAGCTCGGAATGGCTCTGGACATCTGCTGCCAGTTCGAGAAGAAGCTCGTTATGACCGGAAGGAACACCGGTGCCACCGGCGACGAGTTCGCACAGTACGTCCTCGACACCATGGCCAGGGCGGACCTCGAGCAGGTCTGGCAGGGCTACGTCGACGCGGCGATCGCGAAGAACGCCAACTGAAAATGAAAGAAGGCACCGTGCCGTCCCATAGGTGGGGCGGCACGGGCGAAACCACTTGATTTCTACGGCCCGGTGATGCGTCCCCGCATCCCGGTGTTCACTCGTCCCCGTCCTCGGCGGACGCCGGCACGACCGTGCCGGGATCGCCCAGCCTCACATCGAACGGGAGGCCCCTGTGCATGACGACCTGGCGGAGGAACACGTTCACCGCCGTGCTCGTGCTGAGCCCCAGCCCCTTCAACACCGCCTCCGAGGCCGTCTTCAGTTCCGTATCTATCCTGACGTTGATCGTGGTGGACACCATGTGCACGTGCAGTGTCGGCACCGTATATCAATGATGTGATGCAACGTTAGATATACGCACGATACGGCATAGGTATTCCGAATCGTCACGATGGTCGCTCCGGATCCCCCGCGGACACCGTGATAGGATTATAACCGCATGACCCGGTTCACTCCCCATGGCAAAGGAATGCATCGTCTGCGGCACCCAGATAAGGTTCGTGGGCACCAGGATCAAGGACGGCGAGCTGTGCGTCGGATGCAGGGGCAGGCTGCCCCTCAGGGTGTACCAGAGGAAGGAGGAGTACGACGGGGAGCGCATAAGGAGGATCTTCGAGTACTTCGACGAGAGGGA